>NZ_JBXWRL010000037.1:0-52661 GCF_059612885.1 Ruegeria sp. YKSD179
GCTCCTCTCTCGCTGATGACATCACCTGCACTATGGCGCATCGCGACGCCGATGGAGCAGGAGCCATCCACACCATCTGCAGAGCGGTCGCTCATGTCGCCGCGCAGCGAACGACCACTCTGAGCCCAGAGCGGACATTGATACGTTGAAGCAACTAGCTGTCGCCGATAGGGTTTCATAGAGAGGTTTGCTGTTATGTACACCCTGATTGAAACTGTAGTTGTAGGAGGCGGGCAAGCTGGTCTTTCCGTCAGCTGGCATCTAAAACAGGCTGGTCTTGATCACGTTGTTTTGGACCGCGGGCAGATTGGCGATACATGGCGTAAACGTTGGGATTCGTTCTGTCTTGTCTCTCCTAACAAACTCTGCCGACTTCCGGGTTTCCCTTACGAAGGGGATGATCCTGATGGTTTCATGCTCCGCGATGAGATCGTTAACTACATCGAAGACTACGCAAGAAGTTTTCATCCGCCTTATCGAACGGGTGTAGAGGTGACTAGTATTCAAGCCAGTTCGGGACCGGGCCGGTTCGAGTTGACCACATCGGACGGCTTACTCAGAGCTCAGAACTTAATAGTCACCGTTGGCACTCATCAACTCCCGAACATACCAAATTGGCACTGCGACTTACCTTTAGGAGTTACGGGCATACATACATGCGACTATCGCAACTCTGCGAACCTTCCGGACGGTGCGGTGTTCATCATTGGCAGTGGCCAATCAGGGTGTCAGGTCGCTGAGGACCTGCATTCATGCGGTCGCGATGTACATCTTGCGGTGGGCAGTGCGGGCCGCATCCCACGTCGCTATAGGGGTCGCGACATTTTTGAATGGGACTTGGCGACCGGGTACATGAACATGCCGGTAAAAGATCATCCCAAAGGAACTGCTATCCGGTTTAAAGCCCATCCACATCTCTCTGGACGCGAGGGTGGTCGTACAATTGATCTGCGCCAGATGGCGCTGAGCGGGATCAAGTTACACAGCAAGGTTGAGGGTGTTCAAGGCGGGTGCCTGGCTCTGGCGGGCGGGCTTGAAGAGACACTCAAAGCAGTGGACGATGTGTGTAACGCGGAGATGGAGAGCATCGACAAGTTCGTTGCGGAGAATGGATTTGATGATCCTAAGGAAGTTGTTGTCCCGACTAACTGGCAGCCCAAACCTGAATCACCATTCTTCGACTTGGCTGCGGCGAATATCTCGACCGTCATATACGCAACAGGGTTTCACCGCGATTTTGGATGGATCGACTTGCCAGTCTTCGATGAGAGTGGCTATCCCCAATATGAGCGAGGTATTACGGAAATAGCAGGCCTATACTTCTGCGGACTTCATTGGATGCATACACAAGGGTCAGGCCTGTTTTACGGCGTGGGCGAGGACGCGGAGTACGTAGTCAATCACCTGATTTCCAATTCAAACAAACAAGGTGAACGACAGCATCAAGCCTAGCTTGGATCGAAGATTTGCAACTTTGACTAGATCAATTTTTGAGAACTGTGCGCGGATACAACTTGAGACTGAGAAATAAGCCAGTTGACGAACACCTTAGCCTCGGGACGCTGAAATTCTGCCTGCGTCTGGATGTAGTAGACGCCGAAGAGTGGCTCAGAGAACAATTCAATCATCCGACCAGATGACAAATCTTCTTCAAAAAAAGCTCTGGCAGAATACGTGATACCGTCACCCCGGCGAACTGCGGTCATGATCAGGTTCCCCGGCATGTGGTTAATGGTCAATGGCTCGGCAGGAACGACCCCGTGATAGGTAAACCAGTCAGCCGCTTCGTTAGTGCCCAGTTCCTGTAACCAGGGCAATTTCGTTAGAGAGGCCGGATCACGTAGGTCTTGGCCTCCCACCAATGAAGGCGCACCAATTACGACCATGTCCGAGACAAGGACAGTGTCTTCCTCTTTTCTTGGCATGCGTCTATCGCGATACCGAATGGCGACATCGATACCACCCGGGAGTATCTGTACCAGCTCCGAGGTTGGGTTCAGCATTAGAGTGATCTCTGGGTGCTGGCGTTGAAACTCTGCCATTCTCGGCAATAGCCACTCCACTGCGAACGCCGGAGACATAGTTACTTGAACGGGACGGTGCGCTGCATGTTCCGCCAGTCGTTCGACACCCCTTCCGATAATTTCAAAGCCGATACCCAGTTCGCGTGCAAGAATGATGCCTGGTTCTGTCAATTCAATGCTGCGCCCACGTCTGGAAACGAGAGCTACACCCAAATGCTTCTCCAACGATTTCACCTGTTGACTGACTGCCGCTTGGGTCACGTTCAAGCGTTCAGCCGCCACGGTGTAACTTCCAGCTTCCGCAACCGCTGAGAAAGCGCGCAAAGCGTTCATCGGGGGAAGGTGCAACCAATCCATACAGTAGATTTTCTAATGTTTAGTTAGACTATTTGAGTCGCATGATATCGGCATTCTTGACATTATTCACGGTGAAATCTGTTTTGGGATTATGAAATATGAGAGCAGACGCTTCGTTATCGATGTCAACCTAGCCGCAAGTCATGAGAGTTTGTTACGATGGAAAAACTTCAAGGTGGATGTTACTGTGGAGCTGTTCGATACCAGATAGCAAACCCACCGGGGTGGTCGGGTCATTGCCATTGCCGTTCATGCCAAATGGCTCTTGGCGGCGCCTTTGTAACTTGGGCTAAGGTAGCCGCCGAAGACTTCGCAGTTATCAAAGGCGAAATCCAATACGTTGAGAAAACTCCGGGTATTCGCCGCGGGTTTTGTCGTGACTGTGGAACGACGTTGACCTATGCCGCCCTAAATGAAGTTGAGGGCCAAGACTGGAGCGCTGACGCGTGGTTTTCTGCTGTGACGTTGGATGACCCATCGATTGCACAACCCAAAGCCCATATTTTTGTTTCACATCAGCAGCCATGGATAAAACTTGACGATGGGCTGCCGACGTTTCCTGAGTTCTGAATAGCTTTCTTGCGCAATAGGAGGAGAATACGATGGACATTGCCTATTCATATGCCTGCAAGGATTGCGAGGGCATGGAAGCCTGCCCTGGAAAAGTGGTTGCAGCGACCAAGGACGAAGTATGGAAACTCATGGAACTGCACGCGGTGGTCGCACACGGAGAAGATCCCAGCTCGTGGGACGCCGACACTCGAGAATATCTGGGAACATTGATTAAACCCGCTTGATCAATTCTGTGGAGCATCGACACTCAACGAAATCTCGGCCTTGAAGCTCTGTTTGAATCGCTTGTCGGCGAGCGGCGACTTTGTTGCGAAGGACAGGTTTGGTCTGCCAACCAGCTAATCATGCACACTGCTGGGATCGGCAGCTCTGAGCCCAACTGGGACGTCCGTCTCAAGCGCAGTATTGGACAGGATGGTCGGAAAGCGGTCGTTCGGTGTCATGTCCCGACGCCAGCTATGCGGACAAACTTTTCATTGCGCTTGGTTTTTCGAAGCCCCGTGACTTTGGTTTCGTCCCAGCCAGAAAAAATAGTTCAAGGTCTTTCCGATCGCATTGCGCGTCCTTTGATGCTGTTGGAAATCGAGGCGAACCAGCCAAGACGCCACAGAGTGCGCGAACTAGAATATGTCCGGTTCCGGCACCGGCCCTCCGAAATTGCGCCTGAGGAAGTCGAAGTCACATCCTTTGTCCGCCTGTTCAATGTGTCGCGAAAACAACCAGCCGTATCCACGTTCATATCGAGGTTCGTGCGGCGTCCATGCGGCGCGGCGGCGGTCGAGCTCGTCGTCGGGAACTTTCAGGTTCAACGAGCGGTTCGGCACATCCAACTCTATGATGTCACCAGATTCGACGAGCGCCAGCGGGCCGCCAACAAACGCTTCTGGTGCTACGTGGAGGATGCACGCTCCAAAGGATGTGCCAGACATGCGAGCGTCCGATAGGCGGACCATGTCGCGATGACCCTGATTCAGCAGGGCTTGCGGCATCGGAATCATGCCCCATTCCGGCATTCCAGGACCACCTTGCGGTCCAGCGTTGCGCAGGATCAATACCTGATCCGGCGACATTGGATAGTTCGGGTCTTCTATGATTGACTTCAGCTCGGGATAGCTGTCTGCAACTATCGCCGGGCCGGAATGGGTCATGAATTTCGGATCCATCGCGGCAGGTTTAATAACTGCGCCGTCCGGGGCTAGGTTTCCCTTAAGCACTGCCAGCGAACCCTCATGATAAACAGGATTGGACAGGGGGCGAATAACATCGGGATGATAGTTGCGAGCGCCTTTAATGCCTTCCCCCAGAGTTTTTCCAGTAACGGTTGTCACGGATAAATCCAGCTTCTCACTCAGTTCGCGCATCAACGCCTGCAAACCACCCGCATAGAAGAAATCTTCCATCAAGTAATCGGACCCGGAAGGACGGATATTGGCGATGACCGGGGTCGAACGCCCGACCTCGTCCAAATCTTCCAACGTCAGCGGCACGCCTGCACGCCGCGCCATTGCGATCAGGTGGATGATTGCATTGGTTGAACACCCTGTGGCCATTGCCACCATCACCGCGTTTCGGGTGCTGGCAGGTGTCATGATTTTGTCAGGGGTCAGATCCTCCCACACCATGTCGACGATCCGACGACCACAGGCAGCGGCCATGCGTTTATGGCCAGCATCAGGCGCAGGGATGGAGGAAGCGCCGGGCAATGTCAGTCCCCAGCCATCGGCGATTGACATCATTGTGGCGGCGGTTCCCATCGTCATGCAGGTGCCGTAACTTCGCGCGATGCCACTTTCTATTCCATGCCAATCTTCCTTTGAAATGTTGCCTGCGCGCCGTTCGTCCCAATACTTCCAAGTGTCGGTGCCTGACCCCAACTTCTCCCCGGCATAATTGCCGCGCAGCATGGCGCCCGCTGGCAGGAAAATGAAAGGCAGCCCCATGGAAACTGCCCCCATGACCAAGGCCGGTGTAGATTTGTCACAGCCCCCCATCAAGACGGCCCCATCCACCGGATGCGACCTTAAGGCTTCTTCCACCTCCATCGCACCCAGATTTCGGTAAAGCATTGATGTCGGTTTCAAAAATTGCTCAGCAAAGTCCATGACCGGCAACTCTACCGGCATCCCGCCAGCCTGCAACACACCGCGTTTCACCCATTCGGCCCGGTCGCGTAAGTGGTGGTGACACGGGGATAGGTCGGACCAGGTATTCAGTATCGCGATAACCGGTTTGCCCTCCCAGTCTTCATCGCACAACCCCATCTGGCGGGCACGGGAGCGATGTCCCATCGAACGCAAGTCATCCGGCGCAAACCACCGCGCCGAGCGCAGATCTTTGGTTGTCTTTTTGGTCATCAGTGCACCTCTATTTCGCGAAACCTTGCAGAAATAAACAAAGGGTGTCGAGTCCGGTCTCGGGTCTTAATTTTTGATTCGGCCCGGCCATTCCGCGATTTCTGCATCCGATTGCAAAAATCTGTTGACGCAGGTGGCAGAGTCTTGTCAGAAGAACTTTGCTAGAGCGGGGCAGGGGGTTTGCGTAGCGTTGGAGAATGACCAAACCTGCCTCCTTCAAGTACTTCAAAACCAGTCCCGAGATCATCCGCCTGGCCGTGATGCTTTATGTCCGATTTCCGCTTTCGCTTCGAAATGCCGAAGACTTACTTCACGAACGCGGGATCGATGTCAGCCACGAAACCGTCCGATTCTGGTGGAACAGGTTCGGCCCAATGTTTGCTTCTGAGATTAGACGCAAACGGGTCCAGCAACTTCGTGCATTCTCGAAATGCAAGTGACACTTCGACGAGGTTTTCGTGAAGGTCAATGGCAAGCGGCACTATCTTTGGCGGGCTGTCGATCATGAAGGCGAAGTGCTGGAAGCGGTTGTCACGAAGCGCCGAAATAAGGCTGCAGCACTGAAATTCCTCCGGAAATTGATGAAGCGGCACGGTTGCGCCGAAGAGATCGTCACAGATCGGTTCGCTCCCTACAAGGCTGCACTTAGAGAAATGGGATCGCTCGAAAAACAAAGGACGGGTAGGTGGCTCAACAATCGCGTAGAGAACTCGCACCTGCCATTCCGACGACGAGAACGCGCCATGCAGCGTTTCAGGCGTATGCTAAGTTTACAGAAATTCGTATCCGTCCATTCCTCCGTTTACAGCCACTTCAACCAGGAAAGATCGCTAACCAGCCGAGACACCTTCAAACTGACACGCACCGCCGTTCTTGCCGAGTGGCGCGAACTTGGTGCGCCATAAAGGACAGCGTCACTGGCCTAACAGAGCTAAGTTCGAATTCGTCTGACAGGACCATCTGATGACTGGCATTGTGTGCGACGGTCTTCATTGAACCTGCACCGAGCCCAAAGCCACCCCGCCGGCAAAAGCTGCTTTTCGGGGTTTGCTGTCAAGATTGGTTTCAAAGATTCCATGATTATTTTGGTTTAACAGCCGAAAAAGCCTGTTCTAGACAATTTACTTACCTAGACGAGGATCCGTATTGTTTCACATGATCCGAATTTTCCGATTTCTACTGCTCGCACTTCTCTTTCTTATTTTCGCCTATGCAGTTCTTTGGGGCACGCTGGCGCTGTGGTACAAGCTGCCTGGGTCCGAGCTTATGGTCCTGGGCTTCGCCGCAAGTTTCGCCGCGTTTGGAATTGGCACGCTTGTTGCATTCTTCACATCGATGCGTTGGCGATTTTTTGCGGCGTTTGTAGCCGCTTTAATTGCAGTTAACGTTTGGTGGAATTCACTTGTCCCTCCGTCTGACGGAAATTGGGATCCAGAAGTGGAACGACAAGTAACAGGAATAATCAATGGTGATATCCTGACTCTCCAAAACGTACGGGCCTTCAATTGGCGAACAGAAGGTGATTTTGATAAACGTTGGGTGACGCGAACATATGATCTGTCTCAGATCACAAGCACCGATTTATTCATGTCGTATTGGGCTGGGCCAGAAATGGCGCATTTTATGCTGAGTTTCGGCTTTGCGAACGGGGACTACTTAACTTGGTCCGTCGAAGTTCGTCGTGAAATCGACAGCACGTTTTCTCCTGTCGCAGACTTCTTTAAGGCACATACTATTTCTGTGATCGCCGCCGAAGAACGCGATGTTGTGGGTCTGCGCTCAAACATCCGGAAAGAACGCGTACAACTGTTTAGGGTTGATCGAAATCCAGGTGACACTCGTCTGCTAGAAGCCTTCGTGGCAGCTGCAAATGAAGTTGCAGAGAACCCACACTGGTTCAACTCCGTTTTTACGAACTGCTCTCGTTCTGTTGTATTGCTGGCGCGTCATGTCGGAATAAAATTACCAATTGACTTTCGCATAATCGTCAACGGCTATTTCCCAAATTACCTCTACGAAATGGGTGTGCTGAACACCGATTTTTCTATCGAGGATTTGTACCGACTTGGAGATATTACGGAACGTGCCTTAGCAGAGGGGTTAAGCGATAACTATTCAACATCCATAAGGTTAGGAGTGCCAAAGCCTTGAATTGGGTAAAGACCATAGCTTCTTCGGGTAAAGAGCTTCTTTCGACGAGGCGCAAATAAACACACGTGCTTTCGCCGATTTGGAAGTGTAAGGAAGTCAATCCGCAATAATTCTGATTGGAACGCCGGCCAACATACCGCCAAGACTGCCTGCAGGGACATCAGGGTTGAGCTGGCGAGCCTTCAACCCTCTGCCTATGAGCTGCACTAATTCCGGAGATCCAGCAAATTTTGTGTGGCTTCCTGCCGCAGAGTCATCGACTTGGCTAAGGTCGATGACCACAACGCCCAAATCTTTCAATTGGGCCAAATCAGACGACCCAACACGTTCTACGCCGCCCGACAATGTACGAGAAATTCTGAGAATTCGATCATCTTTGGCAACCAACACGAAAATACGAGAGAAGTCCGTTTCTATTTGCCTTAGTTGCGAACGAAATAAATCAATATCTATGTCCGGCGAAGCTAAAACTACTGAACCTAAACGACCGGTGCGATTAAACCGGCCACTTAAGTCCGCCTGAACGATTCCTTCCATTACCAACAGCGAACCCATGGAATGCGCGAATATATCAACCGTGCGAGCGTTCGTTCTTGCCACGATTTCAAATGTCGGCTTTAGCTTTTCTCTGGCCACCAAAGCGCTGTTCAAATCATAAACGTACTTTGCGGGCTTAGCTCCTGAGGCCCAAGTGAAAAGTATAGGTATACCATTGAAATTTGTGTCCTCTACAAACTGCGCCATGCGAAGCACCGCTTCGCTTGTTGTATTGTTGTATCCGTGAACAAAGAACATAATTGTTCTGTCTACAGGTGCGCGTTTCGAAAGCTCTCGATTTATATCCTTCACAAATGCTGAATCGGTTTCGTAAACAACCGGGTCGATTACTGCGAATTCTTTTCTAGGATCGGGAGGCAGCCGTTTCGGTGCCTCCAACTGCCCAGGAACATGAATTGGTGGAATAGATACGACTACAGAAGCCAATCCCACCTCTGGCGCGCGTTCATCGTTGTAAAAAACGTCTACAACATCCGATGCTTCTCTGGTCGTCATAATGAAGATTTTCTGACGACTCGCGTCGGCAATAGTTGCGGTCGGAAGTTTGGGATTATCCACACCGATTAAGTCAGGTGTGCGACCGCAGGACGCAACTAGAACAAATATCATCAGCGCAGTAAGTATCGGGTAAGTGCGGACACCAAAATTGATCTGAAAAAGTTTTGTTGGTTTTCTACGGGCCATAAATTACCGTGTTTTTGGCTTTTGATTTTCAACATCTCACACGTTTTTACAGAAAACGTTTTTTTGCCTAATTCAATACGCCGAATCCGGTATGCGCAGCGAGATACAATTTAATTAACCTGAAATCATAAAGTGTCGTCAACAAAAGCGTACTCTCGTACACGCGTATTAAACTCACCAAAGGTTTCGCCTTCCTCGACTCCAACCTGCTCGCTTTTGCGAGGACTTTCTATAATCCAGGCGAAATCGGGCGTTTTTTTTGGGGCCATGGGTTGTTGCGCTGCTTTGACCGCCATTCTGAGTGCTCAATTCCAGATTTTAACCTGCCCATAGCGGCTCCCCGAGCGTCGCCATGCTAAGCTATGTCATTTTAGATCGATCCGCCCTCCACCATGTAGTTGTTCGCCGAACACATCGCAGCATCGTCTGACGCGAGGAAAACTACCATACGGGCCACATAAACAGGATCGATCAAGTCAGGCAGGCATTGTCGCTCGCGCTGTTTTTCCAAAGCTTCTGGTGTTGCCCAGAGTGCCTTTTGCCTCTCTGTCATGATCCAACCGGGCACAACGGTGTTTACGCGGATGCGGTGCGGGCCGAGGTCCCGCGCCATTGTCCGCGTCAGCCCATGCACGGCAGCTTTGGCTGTTGCGTAGGCCGGAAACCCTCCGCCAGCTTCCCACCAAGAGTTTGATCCCATGTTGATAATTGCGCCTCCCCCGGCGGAAATCATGTCTGGGGCTACCGCCTGAATTGCAAAAAACATGTGCCGCAAGTTGGTATTCATACGCTCATCCCAATAATCGGGTATTACATCGGACCAGTCATGCCGATCGTCCCGCGCGGCATTGTTAACAAGCACATCGGCAGGCCCAATTCTTGATCTGAGTTCGCCAAGACCAGCGCGCAGTGCATCGATATCGCGCAGATCGCACGTTTGGTACGCCAGTTCTCCAGCTATTGTTTTGACGATATTTTCGCTGGAATCCTTATCCATGTCGAGAAAGCCGACGCGACATCCCTGTACGGCGAATGCTGAAACGATTTCTGCTCCGATACCTGAAGCGCCGCCTGTAACAAAAACGGTTTTTCCTTTTAGGCTTGGATAGGACGCAAAGTTGGAATTCATACTTCTCACCTTTTTACCCGTGCGTCTGGAATGGGTCATCAAATTGACGTGCTCATGCACATCCGAGTGGCATTCGAATAGCCAGTAGATGTCTTCTACAGTTCTGAGGTCGATAACAGCAACAGCACTTTCTAAGTGTGCAGGATAAAGAACCGTCGCTTGCTTCTTTCGACAGCTTTGGTTGAAGTTGAAACATCCGACACCAGATCAAAAAACGACCGTTGTCAGGAAAAGGCTCGATTGCATCGCGAGCGGTTATAAGAATTTGACCAAGCGGGCAGCCAAAAAATCGCTGGATCTACATTGGGTGGCTTTGTCCGCATAACAGCCTCTCACGCCGATTCTGACAAAAGATTGCTGTGAGCCCAAAGTGGCTTCTGCGGGGCCATTGTCATCAAGAGGCAAATCCGGCTTAATTTCCGGATTTATACTACTTCCCGTTTCGACATTTTTTCAGTCGACCGAGGACGCTTTGGAACTGTAGCAAAGATGGAGGTTTGTCGCCTTTGCCGCTAAGTCAAGGTGAGAGTCATTTAGCAAGAAGCGGGCCTCACACAGTTTTCTCTTAAGGCAAACAGTAACGAACAGGCTCCTTGGTAGCGTGAATATTACCTTGCGAGAATGTTTGATGATAGATTAGCGGTAAGGGGGTTGGAAAGGGAGCAGCCAAGGTAATTTAGGAAGAGATTGAAGCGGGCCGTACGCAGAAAAACCTCGACATCGTGAAATTACCTGACAGGCGACAGGTTCCGCACGATGTAGAAGCTTTGATCGGAATTTAGAAGCTTGATTTCTCTAAGATGTAACAAGTTGACCCGAGTACACTTCCTGATGGGACATCAACAGAATTCGAGGGGGAATCCAAAGGACCTGACTTCTGATGCGGTTTTGCAGATAACTAAACAGGCACACTTTCTCATTGTTTATTGTCGTAAATCGCGGACTTCACGCCGATAAAACTCTGGTAGGCGCGCGAAACTGGCGCATCATCGCATCAGCAAGAAACTGATTAATACTCGGTGATCGGCCGAGCTTGTCTATCACCCAGAATTACCCAAGCATAAACCCCTGAGCGATCCGGCAAAATGGTTTTTATCTGAGGAGCTATCTATGATTTCTGTACGACTTGCGGTGTCATGGCTGATCTTTGTCGTCGGTTTTGCATGGGGAGTGGCGATGCTCCAATTACGTATTTTTCCCTACTCCATTTATTCGGAAATTCGGACGTTTATCACTGGTGGACTGGGGGAAGATTCCTCGCCTTTCGACAAACTGGCGAATGATATCGGCTTATCGCCAAGCCGCTGGACACACGAGTTCGATCACACAGCGACGGGATTCACGTATCGCGAACTTGCCGTTCCGGGTTTAAACAAGCGCCGGGACCAGCCCCTGATTTACATTTCCGATGCCGCTCCTCGTGGATATCGCATTCTGTTCGGAGCATTCGATTTCGACCAAACATTCTGGGGTGCCGTCCTGATCGGGCCTGACGGAAAACTTGTCCAGACCTGGGAGTTGAGCACGGACGAACTCCCGACATCGCGTGTGCCGGCCAACCGTAAAAACATGTATGGGGTGAACCTCAGGCCTGACGGTTCGATCATCTTTACAATGCAAGAAGACGGCGGCGGCATCATCAGCGTTGACTGGTGCGGACGCCGTAAATGGGCCCTTGAGGGGGTCTACCACCATACGGTCAGCCCGGACGATAATGGTGGATTCTGGACATTCGAAGGCAATCAGGGTGATTTTGATCATATATTGACAAGGATTGACAGTGAAAGCGGAGAAGTGCTGCAGCGCGTTGATATGGGCGAGGTCCGGCGTCAGAATCGCCATATCCATATCTTTGATCTGCAACGCCAACCCGACGTTTGGGACCGCGTTCACGGCAATGATATCGAAGCGTTGCCCATGAACCTGGCCGACAAGTTCCCGATGTTCTCACCTGGTGATCTGCTGATAAGTTACCGTGTGCCAAATCTCGTGTTCGTCGTTGACCCTGATAGTGCGAAGATTCGATGGTGGCGTATCGGCCCGTGGGACCGGCAGCATGACCCAGATTGGAACGTGGACGGTCGCATCAGCGTTTATTCCAACAATGAGCGCGGTGTCGGTGATTTCTCGACCATAATTGCCATCGACCCGGCCACATATGAAACAGAGGTGCTTCTCGATGGCGAGGACTACAATTTTTTCAGTGCTTTCAACGGAATGCATCAGCGGTTGCCAGCGGGCGGGCTGATCGCGGTCAGCGCGCATCAAGGCCGTATTTTCGAGGCCGATGCAAACGGGCAGGTCGTCTTTGACTTCATCAATTCCTACGACGCGGATAAGAAATCGACCTTGCATGTCGCAGATGCCTACCTCTTGCCAGACGGATACTTTGACTTTGATACCCCGCCCACATGTAACTGAAGGGCTTAGTCCTGTGCCTAGGGGTATCACTGAATGTTGGTTCTGATCGGCCGCCATTCAGCGAATTTTTGCATTAGAAAACCGTAATGTGATCACAGTGTTGCCGTACTTATGGATTGAAATGCTCAGAACGACCAAGCTGAATTCAAAGCTAACTGGAGGCATAGTAATGAAAAAGTTTGTGGTCCTTATGCTAGCGCTCGCGACCGTCACAGTGGCCCCTTCTGCAGCATTCGCCTATGTTGGTCCCGGTCTCGGAGTTGGCGCCGTGACAGCGGTTCTCGGAGTTGTCGCTGCCCTTCTGATGGCCATTGTCGCGCTCGCCTGGTATCCTTTGAAACGGCTTCTGCGCCGTCGCAAACCTACGGCTACCGGACCCCAAGGGTGACCCTAATTTTGGCATCTGAGCTCACGGCGCTTACCTTGATAGGGGTAGTAACCGGGTTCTTGGCAAGATCGATGCCCCTCTGGTCGGTTTTTTCTTTCACGAATGAAGCGATCGGGAAGGGAATGCGCGTCATGCTGCGCTCTTCCGTTTCAGACCATTGGAAAGAGAAAGTCTTGCTGACCTGTGCAGTCCGCTGTCTGAAAGGTATTGCCGCGCTTTTCGCATGTCTCGCACTGATCTGCGCCGCCGCCTTATGCATTATTCTTCTGTTCTATCCATTACTGCCAGAGCTCATGAGCCGTCTGTTCTACCCCGTGGGTCTACTTTTTACTGCGCTCGGGACGATGTTTTATCTTTTGACACCCTGCATTTTACGACATGTCTGATTACGGTACCGTTGATCGTCTGCTGCATCACCTGAGCCTCGCTCATCCTTCAGTGGGTGAGGTTGCCTTCGCGCTCGACCAGATGCTCTTCAGCGCAGATCCGGTCGAGGCCGGACACCACGTATATGTAGCAGGACTTGCCCGAGCTGGTACGACCGTGCTGATGCGCCGTATTCACGACAGTGGAGAATTCCGGTCACTGACTTATGCCGATATGCCCTTTGTACTTGCCCCCAACCTATGGCGATCAATTCGGCAATCGCGATCTAAAGTCGTGCATTCAGGTCCCCGCGCACATGGAGACGGCATCATCGTTAATAGTGAGAGCCCGGAAAGCTTCGAGGAAGTTTTCTGGCGAACCTTCGCTGGCGCCAGTTTCATAGCTCCATCGCACCTTTCGCCGCACGACCCGGATCACGATTTGATCGATAAATACCGCAGTTTCGTCGCCTCAGTCCTGCGTACGGGAGATACAAGCCGATACCTTTGCAAGAATAACAATAATATACTGCGGCTATCCACAATCAGATCAGCTTTTCCAAATGCGACGATCCTGATCCCGTATCGCAATCCCATTGATCAGGCGTCTTCACTGCTGCGACAGCATCTCCGCTTCAAGTCCTTGCAGCAGGCCGATGCTTTTACCGATTCATACATGAAATGGCTTGTGCATCACGAGTTCGGTGGCGATCATCGGGCCTTCGCGGTCGGACGCGAGTCGGCGTACGCGACTGATACACTCGCCTACTGGGTCGACCAATGGTTGGCCGTCTACGGGTGGCTGCAGAAGACCGCGCCGAAAGACGCACTTTGGGTGCGCTATGAGAGCCTTTGCGAAAAGCCCCAGTATTGGGATTTGCTGGCCCAAAAGTTGGAAATACAACATGATAACGGTTTGACCGAGTTCAATCGCCCACCCCCGCGTAAGCGCGATCATGCCATGGACTTGCCGGACGGGCTTCTGAAGATTGCAGAAGCGCAATATCAGGACCTTCCTCACCTCGTATGATTTAACAATCCAGTTTACCTGCCGGTTTTAACCGGTACAAAGTGTTCGCCCAAAGAGGAAGCCCAACGACTCGGCACCGACGCCCGTGCCGTGATGTGCTTTGCCTTAGATTTCCAAAGTTTCGTGGATGGCCTATGCCGTCACCACTTTCTCTGGCGACAGGCGGTCGTTCGAAGACTGTGCGCTGCATTCGAGCTTGGTTACATCGAAAGGGCATTCCCTCGGGTCGTTCAGGATGCCGTCTGCGAGCCCGTCGAGGGCGTCGCACTCAGCCATGATGGTGCCGCGCCTTTAACAGAACATTTCCTACGCCAATCTTGGATCCACCGTTCCATGCTTCAGGGCCGAGCAATCCAGATCGACAAACCAATTTTGCTTTCTGTTTACGAGAACTTAGAGTGGGTCCGTTCGAAACATGGCAACTATAACCGGCTAAACAGAATACACCGAGTAACTAAATGTTACGTATTTGGCTTGCTTCCTGGGCTGCGACCCGACGAAACTGTGTCACCTCTTACAGCTAGACAATTTCAAGTTTTCAGGATGCATTATTTTGATATCAAGTATTCCGCCCTGCTATTCGACCTAACACAACGGCACTCAATAAGCCATTTCCGGACAGGTATCCGCTGTCACCCCTGCCAGAAACGCCTGTAGCCGCCCCGCCACCTGCGTAGAGGTTGGTGAAAGCAGTGCCGTCAGCCTTGAGGACGCGCGCAGAGGAATCGACGCGTAAACCTCCTTGGGTATGAAATAAGGCACCAGTTACACGTACGCCCTTGTAAGGGGGCGTTAGAGGCGTCTTATTGAAAAACCTACCGAATTGATCGGTGCCGTTGACAGGAATTTCCCGAATGGTTTGTTCCAAAGCCGCGGGTGGTAGGGCCAAAGCCTTCGCAAGTTCTTCAATTGTTTCAGAGGATTTAATAGCGCCTGAAGTTTCTGCGCGTCTGAAGTCTTCAAATTGGCCAGCAATGGTGGCAATGCGACCGTCGAAGATGGCGAAAGCCTCTCCATCGGGCTGAGCCAGTACTGCACGGGCAGCTTCAGAATAGCCTTGCGACTCATTCCAGAAACGGTGGCCATTACGGTTAACCTGCACACCACCTTCTGTGATTACCGCCCATGTTATCAGGATGCCATGTGGGTGTGCGACATTGCCGTGACCCTGGTAGGCACTCAAATTTCGAAGCCCGGCACCAAGCGCTTCTCCCCAAAGAACTGCCTCGCCCCGGTTGCCGCTGTGTCCGAACCAGAGCGCACGTTCGATCTGCGGCATATGCTCGGCCACTAACGCGCGATTCCCACCGAATCCGTTACACGCAAGAATAAGGCGGTCGCAGGCAATGGTTTCGACATTTGCATCCGGACCAGCCACTGCAACACCCAGAATCTGATCCTGATCTAGGTAGAGCGTTATCGCGCGACGATTACAGATAATGTCCAAATCTTCACGCTCGCAAGCGCTGCGAAGAGCGTCGATCAACTCGCCGCCCGACCGCGACGGTAGCCCGTGCATCCGTCGACGAGAGTGACCGGGATAGTCAAAATCCGTAACAATCGAAAAGGGCAGGGCATGGCGTTCACACAGCCAATCGATGACTTCGGCGGCGTTGTTGGTCAATAATTCGACCAGTGCTTGTTCGTTTTCGTTATATGCTTTGGTCTGGATATCACGGGCAAAGCGCGCGGCATCATCCGTGATCCCTGCGGCCTGTTGGATCTTAGTACCTGCAGCCGGGATCAACCCGGCTGACAAGGCTGTCGACCCGCTGGGAACAGGATCAGCTTCGATGACCAGCAAGTTCTGTCCCGACTCTGATGCCGATAAAGCGGCTACCAAACCGCAAGCACCCGCGCCGATGATCAGAGTGCCGGTCCTGAGATCGAACCGTTCCGGTGGGGCATTCTCAACGTTGGGTGTCATCGTAGCGGGCCCCGGCATCCAGCATCTCGGCTGTTCCGATGACTTCGTTCAGACCGTTGAAGTCGAACATGTTCTTCGCAAAGGGCTTGTTTGAGCCGTTCGCAGCCAGACTCTGATAGTATGACTGAGCAGTTTTTGCCAAAGCCCGAACGATCCCACCAGGGAATATTACGATGGAATAGCCCTGCGCCTCCAAATCATCGGCGCCAAGAATCGGTGTTGCGCCACCTTCAACCATGTTAGCCAAAAGTGGGACACGGGGAGCAAATTGATCCGCGATGGACGTCAGTTGTCCGCGGCTCTGCGGAGCTTCGAGGAAGAGGATATCAGCACCCGCCTCCAGATATGTTTCTGCCCGGTCGGTCGCGGCGTTGAAACCCTCAACGGCAATTGCGTCTGTTCGGGCAATAATCAGAGTGTCACTTCTGGCGCGCGCGTCGACCATCGCCTTGATCTTCCCAGCCATTTCCTGCGCAGGGATAAGTGATTTGTCTGATAAATGTCCGCAGCGTTTCGGATAGGTTTGGTCTTCAACTTGCAGTGCCGATGCACCGGCACGTTCATATAGCCGCATGGTTCGCTGAGCGTTCAGTGCGTTACCAAAACCGGTGTCAGCGTCGATGATAACAGGTAACGAGACCCGATCTGCGATCAGGGTCATCGTGTCTGCCATCTCGGACGCAGTGGAAAGCCCGATATCGGGACGGCCCAATCGAGTATATGCGACGGCTGCCCCGCTTAGATAGAGGGCCTCGAAGCCAGCTTTTTCAGCCAAAGAGGCCGTCAAACCGTCATACACACCCGGCGCAACGAGAATCTCCTTCTTTGAAAGGCGGGATTTGAGGTTCATTTGGCTCCCTCCATCCACGTCATCATCTGAGCGCAACTCCGCTGGTGAGTGACCGTGCCAAGCGAAAGAATTGTTGCCTCATGTACCTCCTGCCGAAATGCGGCGCATCCGTCTGTTAGCATGACGGTTTCGACATCACGCAGATGCGCATCCCGCAAAGTCGAGGCAACACCGCCATTGGTTACGATGCCCCCGACAATCAGATTTTCAATGCCCAATGCGCGCATCAGATATTCCAGTCGTGTCTGGTAGAAGGCAGAGTATGCCACCTTTTCGATGACGAAATCACAGGGTTGCAGTGTATCGACCAAGCTGTGACCAAATCCTCCCGGCGCAAAGTCACCTTTGGTCAAGAACGGGCGCAATTGCTTGAGATGCGGTGCAATCAGAGGTTCGCCATCGCGGTCCGGTACAAGAGTAAACTGTGCGGAAAAAAAGCGCCCGCCCGCCGCTTGTAGCCTCCTTGCCAAAGGAGCGATGCGTTCTGGAAGTGCTGCAATTTCTGGGGCCGATTGTCCAGCTCGGCCATAGGCACCTTCAGGATGGATGAAGTCGTTCTGAAGATCGATGGTCAGCAACGCCGTCTTTCGCGGGTCCCAGGTTCCTGGATCGCTCATTCAGTCCTCCTTTTGCGGTTCGATGATCGTGTTGCCAAAGGCGTCCACGCGACCCTGAAAATCTGGTTCGATCAGGACTGTAGTGTCCGGTTGCGTCAGGATGGCTGGACCTTTGATTGCAGTGCCAACTGGCAAAGACAAGCGATCATAAATGGCGGTGTCATACCAGGCGTGCCCAAAATGAACCTTCCGTATCGCCGAGGGTGCAACGACGCCTTCGGTTTCGGGAGCGAGGGAGGTGAGATCGAACTTCGGCCGTTTGCCTGTGACTGCGCTGCGCAGGTTCAGTATCCGTCGCACGCCGTTGTTCAATAGCCTTCCATAGGTAGCATGATAAGCTGTATCAAAAGCCTGTTCGATGTCGGCCTTGCTGGGCGCAGTGACCGTACCGTTTGTCTGCGTAACAGTTAGTGGCACCGGCACGGTATGAGTTTGTCCCAGATATGCCATGTCGAGCTCGAATGAAATCTCAAGTCGGTCAAAACTGGTCCGCGATGCACCAAGCAGTGCCATGCCCTGATCCACATGCTCTTGCATAAATGCGCCCAAAGCAGCTTCGTCCAACTGTGTGACCAGGGTATTGACCGTTTGTACGAAATCCTGCCGCATATCAGCGATCACACAGCCTAACGCCGAGGTGACCCCGGGAAAACGCGGAACAATGGCGCGGGATATCCCCACTTCGGCCAGCATTGCCCCGGCATGTAACGCGCCGCCGCCGCCGAACGGCATGAAGACAAAACGTTTGGGATCAAATCCACGCTCAATGCTGACAAGCCGGATCGCTCCGGCCATGCGTGAATTGGCGACGCGCAGGATGGCTTCGGCCGCCTCGAGTCTGGACAAGCCCAGTAGTTCGCCCACATGGACATCGATCGCATTTCCTGCGGCCTCTACGTCCAGCCGTTCCAGTTTGCCGCCAATGGGATTTTCCGGATCGATACGACCAAGCACAACATTTGCATCCGTTACAGTCGGGCGATCGTTTCCCATACCGTAAGCCACCGGGCCGGGATTCGATCCAGCGCTTTCAGGGCCGATGTTCAGCAGTCCTCCCTTGTCGACCCAAGCAATCGAGCCGCCGCCCGCGCCAATGGTCGTTATCTCGATCATCGGGTTGCGAACAACCATGCCAAAATCGATTGAGGTCTGAGCTGACAACATCGTCTGTCCCTGGGAGATCAGCGAAACGTCAAAGCTGGTACCACCCATATCCCCCGTAATGACATTGTCGAAGCCAGCGGATTGCGCGATATAACCGGCGGCGATGACGCCTGCTGCCGGACCGGACAGCGCCGTGCGTACCGGAAGGCGGGATGCAGTGTTGACGCCCATGACACCGCCATTGGATTGGACAATCATGAATTCGCCATCGAATCCGTCGGATTGCAGGGCGTTTTCCAAGCGGGTCAAATAGCCTGAGACTTCGGGCTGCAGATAGGCGTTCAGTGCCGTGGTCGAGAACCGTTCGAATTCTCGGATTTCTGGCAGAATTTCTGAAGAGGCGGACACATGCGGATTTGGCCAGATTTCACGCACCGCGGCGACAGCGGCGACTTCGTTTTCCGGGTTGGCATAGGCATTGGCAAATAGGATCGCGACGGCTTCGCACCCCTGCTTCAGTAATTGCTTTGCGGCTCTGCGTACGGAATCCAGATCAACCTGCGTGCGAATACTGCCGTCTGCCAGCGTGCGTTCCGGCACCTCTAGCCGGTCGCGGCGATCCACTACGGGTTCAAAATCACCACGTAAGCCCCAGGTTCGCGGCCGATCTCTGCGGCGCATTTCCAACACGTCCCTCAGGCCCTCAGTACAAATCACACCAGTTCTGGCACCTTTGCGTTCCAGCAGGGCATTGGTGCCTGCTGTAGTGCCGTGTACGACAACGGAGATCTCTGACAGATCGTCGACCTCGCGTCCGATCCCGTCAAGGAATCCGCCCGACTGATCTGGGCGTGTGGTGGGAACCTTGGCGACGGTCGCGCTGCCATCTGCTTCGTTCAGAACAAAGACATCCGTGAACGTGCCCCCGACATCCACACCGATCATGCGTCCGGTCATGGCGTCACTTCCCGCCACGCGGTGCCATACACCTGATCCGCCCGTTCGTCGCTGACCAGTCCGCGCGCCACGTCCCTGGCGATGGCCTCTGAAGAGCGGCTGTTTGCGGCGCCATATCCACCACCACCGGGTGTTTCAAGGCGAACGGCTTGTCCCTGCTTCAATTTGATCCCCCTCATTTTCGAAACCAGAGGCGGTGCCTTCCAGCCATCGTCCTGTTCGTAGGTGAAGACATTCATCGCCCCGTTCCCACCTTGGGCGATACCCTTTGGAGGAAACTTGCCACGTTCGCCAAACAAGAATGCCTCGGCGCCGTTTTCCTCGAGCACTTCAATCTCATAGACAGCGCCAAGTCCGCCGCGGTGGGCGCCGGCGCCAGCGCTGTCGGTACGCAAAGCCCATTTACGAAACATAACCGGATAGGCTGCTTCAAAAATTTCCAACGGCGGGATCGTCGCCGTCGAAATCGGCGCGTTGCCATGGTTTAAGCCGTCGCTTTCTACAGACCCGCCGTGACCCCCGCCGTAAAAACTAAACATAACCCATGGCTGCCCGTTTGAACGTTTACCAGCGATGGAAAGCGCATTGATCGTGCCGTAGGCATTGGCGACAACCCGATCCGGTGCAGCCTTGGCAAAGGCGGAGAACACCACATCGATCATCCGCAAAATAGTCTCTGTGTATCCGCCTGTTGGGGCGGGGAAATCAGCGGACAACAGACTGTCTTCGGGCACGATCACTTCGATAGGGCGCATAACCCCTGCGTTAGCTGGCAGCGACGGAAAGACGTGTTTGATTGCGACATAGGCGGTTGCCACAGTCGTGGGTAGGGCGATATTCACCGGCCCAGCGCATTGCTGAGATGAGCCAGTGAAATCAAGCACCATTCTATCCCCCTTTATTTCAAGCGCCAGATTGATGCGAAGCGGAGCATCGATGATACCGTCGTTGTCGAGGAAATCCTCGGCTTCCCACCGGCCATCTGGTAAGTCCTGCAACTCAGAGCGCATGAGCACCTCGGCCCGATTGCTGAGCGATTCAAGAGCGGCCGAAACCGTTTCGGCCTCGTATTCGTCCAACAACTCGTCCATCCTCCGGACCCCAAGGTCCAGGGCGCCCAGTTGCCCATTCAGATCGCCCATTGCTGATTGAGGCAGACGGGTGTTGCGCAACAGAATATCGATAATATCCTGATTAACCGCGCCCTTGCGCGCCAACTTTACAGGCGGTAGGACAAAGGCTTCTTGAAACACTTCTGTTGCAGCCGGGTTGTAATTTCCGGGAACTGCACCGCCAACGTCATGCCAGTGCCCGACCGACGCGAGAAAGCAAAACAATTTGCCGTTGCGGAAATATGGTCGCACCAATCGCATGTCAGACAAATGCGTGCCACCTATATGCGCATCGTTAAAGATATAGATGTCGCCATCTTCCAGATCTCCGTCAGATGCGGCTTTCTCGATCACCGCTTTTACGGCAAAAGACATCACACCCACAAAGATCGGTAATCCGGATTTGCCCTGAACCAACGTATCGCCGGTTGTTGCAGAATAAAGCCCGTGGCTGGCGTCATGGGCCTCGGCAATGATCGGGTTGAAGGCTGCTCGAAACAGAGTCGCGTCCATTTCGTCGGCGATTTGCTCCATGCGGCCCGCCAGAACCGAAAGAGTGATCGGGTCAATTTCGCTCATGACTGCGCCCTTGTTTCTGCAATGTCGTTCCAGACATCCTGCCGTGCGATCAGATTGTTCTTAATCTCAAACCGGTCAATGAAACGGATGCCTTCAAATGGTGTCCCATCCGTCCATTCACCCGATAACGTACCCCTGCAATAAACGATCGCTGCGTCGTCATTGCTTTGCATGGCATCAAAGCCTTCGTAAGTTTTTGCAATACGGCGGTAACGGGTCGCGGCCCAGTTCTTGAGCTCGACCAAATCTCGCATAGGTGCCGCGCCGGGGAATTGCATAACGAAATTCGGGGTCAGTCTTTTGTGTGCGTTTTCAAACGCACGGTCGCCCATTTCGGACAGAAATTCGCGTACGATAAGTTTGGGGTCTTCTTTCGCTGGAGCCGGCCGTCTGGTCTTGCCGCCGCGATAGTAGTTCTGATCGGAAATGTCGTGGATCAGAACAGTCACAAGTTCCGGTGCAGCGGGCAATACGAATCGTACCGCATTAGTCAGAGCCTCGCCAAGTCGTTGTTTTTCTTGCGTGCTATAGCCACTGATCACATGCAGTTCGACAATCGGCATGCAAAAGATCCTCCTGTATAATGTATTATTTGTAATACAGATTTGGAAAATAATGTAAGACTATTTTTGGAGTTGCAATAATACTAATGCTTGATTTTCCAAGTGTCGGATCTACGATTGGAATCGCTGTGAAAGGGGGAATCATAGGGTGAACAAGATCAATGGGGCCAATCTTCCCGACGGGACAAAGGCGCAGCGCGTCTACCTGTATCTGCACGATCAGATCACGGAAGGTCAGCTTTCAGCGGGTGAAACCCTGCCCGGTGAGCAGCGGCTAGCCGAGAAGTTCGGGGTTTCGCGCGTGACCGTTCGGCGGGCGCTCGACACTCTTTCACGAAATGGTTTGATCGAACGTCAGGCAGGTAGCGGCACTAGGGTTTCTGGTCAATCCGCCCTCGGAGCGCCAGCAGCAATGGACTTCAACACGCTGATGCCGCAGCTGGTTGAAATGGGGCAAAGCACCACCGCGCGGCTTTTGTCATTTTCATACGGCAAAGCACCGGATGTGGTGGCGCTTGCGATGGGGTTGCCGAGCGATCAGCAAGTACAGATTGCCACAAGGGTGCGCCTGACTAATGATGTCCCATTTTCGCATCTGACGACTTATGTGCCGGCTTTGATTGCTCGCAACTATTCGGAAAGCGACTTAGCGACTACACCGCTTTTTAAACTTCTGGAACGCGGCGGCGTACAGATTGAAGAAGCGCATCAGACCGTTTCCGCGACGTTGGCGGGTCCTGACGTGGCCGAGGCATTGGGCGTCGCCGTTGGATCTGCCTTGTTGTCGTTGAAACGGATCGTTCGAGACGTCGAAGGCAATGGGGTCGAGTATCTTTCTGGTCTGTATCGCTCTGACATGTTTCGTCTCGAGATGCCTTTGACGCGCGTGGGAACCGGGTCAGCGCGGCATTGGGAACCTGCTATCGGGCGCAGCGAGGAGGTCGGTGAATGAACGCACCCCGCACCATGCTCGACAAACTCTGGGCTTCGCACGAGGTTTTGAGGCGCGAGGATGGTGTGTCGCTGCTTTGGGTTGATAGGCATCTTGTGCACGAAGGGTCGCATCATGCTTTTGCCAAGCTATCGGAACGCGGCTTACCGGTGGCTGAGCCGCGCCTAACCTTTGCGGTGGTAGATCATTACGCGCCAACAAGAAACCGAGAACGGATCGCCGATCCAAAGATCGCCCGGATGATCGAGACCTTGCGGAGCAACGCGTCTCGTCACAAACTTAGGATTTTTGATCTGAATGATCCGGCACAGGGCATTGTGCATGTGATCGGACCAGAGTTGGGTCTGACTTTACCTGGACTTCTGATCAATTGCGGGGATAGCCACACATCCACACATGGTGCATTTGGCGCATTGGCATTCGGGATCGGAGCGACGGAGGTCGCTCATGTGCTGGCGACACAAACAGTCTGGCAACGAAAGCCCAAGGCGATGCGCATAGTCGTCGATGGTAATTTAGGGTTCGGCGTTACGGCCAAGGACATTGCACTGAATTGGATTGCGCGTTTGGGCGCCGGTGGCGCGCAGGGCCACGCAGTTGAATACACAGGCCAGACTATCCGGGATTTGTCGATGGAGGGGCGCATGACACTGTGCAACCTCTCAATCGAAGGCGGGGCGCGGTTTGGCATGGTGGCACCGGACGAGGTGACTTATGCCTATCTAGAAGGTCGGGATTACGCGCCTTCAGGTGCAGTCCTTGAAGGTGCGCGACGTGCATGGCAAGGACTTGTGACAGACGAAGGCGCAGGTTTCGACCGCGAGGTCACGCTGAGCGCCGCTGAAATTGCGCCAACCGTCACTTGGGGCACCAGCCCAGAGCAGGCCCTGCCCATATCTGCCAAGGTTCCGAGCCCAGAACTTACTGACCCAGCCAAATCAAGCTCGGCCCGCGATGCGCTGGAATATATGGGTTTAGCGCCAGGGCAACCCTTGGACGGAATCTCGGTTGATCAAGTCTTTATCGGCTCCTGTACAAATGGCCGCATTGAAGACCTTAGAGAGGCGGCTTTGGTGTTATCAGGGCGCCGGGCGATTGTGCCGGGGCTCGTCGCACCCGGGTCCGCGCGGGTTAAGACGCAGGCTGAAGAAGAGGGGTTGGACAGGATCTTTCGAGATGCTGGGTTGGAATGGGCCGCTTCAGGCTGTTCAATGTGCGTTGGCATGAACGGAGATGTTGTGGCTGAGGGTAAGCGCTGCGCATCCTCGACCAACCGTAATTTCCGCGGACGTCAGGGACGTGGCGCGCGAACGCATCTGATGTCCCCGGCGATGGTCGCTGCAGCAGCCGTAACAGGCAAAATTACTGATGTCAGGCCGCTTTTGCAGGGCAGGGCCGCGTGATGACGGGGTGGAGCACACATAAGGGATCCGCGTTGGCTTTGGCGGTAGATAATATCGACACGGATCAGCTGATCCCGGCGCGTTTTATGTCTGTCCCGCGCAGCGAAGGGTATGGCCGGTATTTATTGCATGACATGCGGCGGGACGATGATGAGCAATTGTCAGCAGAATTCCCGCTGAACCGACATGAAGGGGTCAGTATTCTGATCGCCGGGCATAATTTCGGCAGCGGATCTTCGCGCGAAGCGGCGGTTTACGCGCTGGTTGACGCCGGCATTCGCGCGGTCATCGCGAACAGCTTCGGTGACATCTTCGCCACCAATGCCATTAATAACGGTCTGCTGCCAGCACGGGTTAACGCTGAGAAGGTGACGCAGCTACAGCAGGCGGTGAGCGATGTTCCGGGAGAACTTTCGATTGATCTTACCGAGAACCGACTAACTCTTGGAGAAATAACGGCGACATTTGAACTGGACGAAGGATGGCGTCTGAAGCTGATCAATGGCTGGGACGATATCGATCTAACCCAACAGCACAATCATGCAATAAGCGCTCACAGAGACAAACGCACCAAGACCACTCCATGGGCGTGGCCGACTAAACCGGATTAATTCACGTCGCGCGAAGACCGCGCAGTACAGGCCAAAAGGCCAGAAATAAGGGGTGAAATGAGGAAAATACCCCTGAAACAAGCGGAGGAATACTTATGAAAATGAACTCATTGGCTGGCCTGCTGGCAGGGGCCGTAATAGTCGCCGGAGCGGCTAAAGCACAAGAAACGATCTCGGCGGTTCACGCCTTTCCTGAAACGCTGATTTATACACAGAGCTTTCTGGAATTTGTCGATAAAGTTAACGAGGCCGGCAAAGGGGTCATTCAGATTGACGTGCGCGGCGGGCCGGAAGCCATTGGCATGTTCCAACAGCCGGATGCGGTGCGCGACGGGATCGTCGACATGGTCTATACGCCAGGTTCGTTTTACGGCGGTTCGCTGCCTGAAAAGGACGCAATGGTCGCCTCGAACCTGACCGCGATCGAGACCCGCCAAAACGGGGGCACCGAGTTGATCGACCAGATCCATCAGGAAAAGATGGGCTTGAAATACCTCGGCTGGTTCGACAGTGGAGTCTGCTACAACCTTTGGACCCGCAACGAACCCAGTTTTGATGCCGATGGCAATCTGGAAGTTGAAGGGCTGAAGCTGCGCGGCAACAACGTCTACAACGCCTTTTTCACAAACTACCTTGGTGCGCAGGTAATCGACTTACCTACGGGCGAGGTATACTCGGCCCTGCAACGCGGTGTCGTGGATGCGACGGGCTGGACCCAGATCGGTCTGATTGACCTTAAGTGGAACGAGTTCCTAAACTACCGCATTGAGCCATGTTTTTTCTCGACGGATCTTGGCGTCATTGTGAATCTTGATAAATGGAACTCTCTGTCTGAAGAAGCCCGGACTATCTTGCAAGACGTTGCGATCCAACACGAAAAAGACAGCGTTGAGGCCCTGCGAGGTAAACGCGACGAGGACTTTGCGGCCCTTGACACTGCGGGCATGACAGTTGTCAGCCTGGAAGGGGACGCAAAGGCAAACTATCTTGCCGCTGCCCGCGAAAAGACATGGGAACGGATGAAAGGCCTGATGGCTGAACAGCCCGGCGGCACCGATAACTATGATCGCTTGATCGAGCTGTTCTACGATCTCGACGCTGCAAACTAAGTCCATAGACAGGCCCGGGGGAGTCTTCCGGGCCTGTCTAATTTACGGGGCAAAGCAGGCGCGATGATGAAAAGGTTCTATGACGCAGTGCTGTTTGGCATGGCTATTGTCGCCGGGTTTTTACTGGTTTGGTTGATGCTGTCTGTCATCACGTCAGTTCTGATGCGAAATCTAGGGCTGCAGCCCTTTGCCTGGCTATTTACTTCTGCCGAATACGGGCTTTTGTACATGACCATGTTGGGCGCGCCTTGGCTAGTGCGTGAAAAGGGCCATGTCCATATCGAGCTAGTCACTGCCGCTCTACCAGTGGGTTTGCGCCGAATTGTCAGCCGAGCAGTGGCAGCTGCGTGTGTGCTGGTTTGCCTCATACTCGCTTGGCAAGGCGCTGATTTGGTCCTGACAAATATCGAACGCGGAGACTACGACACCCGTGCTTATTATTTTCCTCGATGGATGCTGACCGTCGCCTTTCCCCTGTCTTTCGGGCTCATGGCGATTGAGTTTTCGCGCTTTGTTTTCGGGACCGAACTGATGCACAGCGGCGAAGCAGGGATACACGAATGATGGAGTGGTACGAAGCTCTTGCCTTGCTGCTTGGGTCAATTGTTTTCCTGATGGCCATCGGAATGCCTGTGGCACTGGCTTTTCTTGCAGCCAATATTTTAGGCGCTTGGGTGTTCATGGGGGGCGAGCGAGGCGTCACTCAACTCCTCAATAACGGACTTGGTGCATTGACCAAATATGCGCTAATGCCAATCCCGCTGTTCTTGCTGATGGGCGAGATATTCTTCCACACCGGCTTGGGCGGGCGCATGTTCAGTGCAATAGATAAGTTGCTGGGAAGACTTCCTGGGCGTCTTAGTTATGTGACAGTGCTGGGAGGCACTGCATTTTCCACGCTATCAGGATCGTCGATGGGCTCAACAGCACTTTTGGGATCGCTCATGGTGCCCGAAATGAACAGGCGCGGTTACAAATCGTATATGAGCATTGGGCCTATTTTGGGAACGGGTGGCTTGGCTATCATCATACCGCCTTCGGCGCTTGCGGTTCTTCTGGCCACACTTGCACAGATAGACGTAGCAGCGTTGTTGATAGCGGGTGTAATTCCCGGTTTGATCCTAGCCTTGTTTTATATTGGCACAATCTGGCTTCAAACTCGAATAGATCCGGACGCGGCTCCTGCTTATGACGTAGAGCCTATGTCGATGGCATACCGCTTGAAACTACTCATGACTGAGGTCGTGCCTATGGTTGGCGTCATGGTGGTGATTATTGTCTTGATGATTCAAGGCTTTGTAACTCCATCCGAAGCCGCAGCTTTCGGAGCGCTGGGCGTTCTGATCCTGGCGGCTTTTTTCCGCTGTTTGACATGGGAGGCGATCAAAAAGTCGGTAACCGGCGCGCTCAAGGTAACACTAATGGCCTATCTAATTGTCTTTGGTTCGGCCACGTTCAGCCAGCTATTGGCCTTTTCTGGTGCGTCTCGGGGGCTAGTAAACTGGGCCATCGCGTTTGAACTTACCCCACTGGCGATGCTTGCTGTGATGTTCGCAGTTTTGCTGCTTCTTGGTATGTTCATGGAGCAAATTTCGATTATGTTGCTGACCGTGCCAATCTTTTTTCCTCTGGCTCAGACACTTGGTTTTGATCCGATCTGGTTTGGCCTGATCATGTTACTCTCACTCGAGATCAGTTTCACAACCCCACCTTTCGGGTTGCTTCTGTTTGTGATGAAAGGTGTTGCACCGCCGGGCACCACAATGCGGGAAATCTACACATCCGCCTTCCCGTTTATTTTCTGCTCACTTTTGCTGGTTGTTTTGCTGATCGCGTTCCCAGATCTAGCATTGTTTCTGGCGTCTTTGTGAGAATTGCGGATGGCCTCACCAAAAGAACTTGGATTGAGGCGGGAATAGGGCTTCCCGGAACATGGTAATTGATTGAATGACAATTTGGTCTGTGAAACAGACGTCCGTTGCGATTTAGGCGAATTTCAGCACCGAGCCTAAAAAAGACGTTCATTCACCTGTTGGGTTATGCGATTATAAGAAATTTGAATAGGTAGCGTGTTTCTTCAGGGCTCGCTCCAATTTTGTTGGTTCCGCTCCCAAATTTTCTCACCGATTAAGCAGTCATAGGCTGTGGACGACGTGTATTGCGCCGACAGGATCCTTTCGGGCAAAGGCGTCGATGCGATTTCAAGCACAAGTTTTCGGCGCACCGCCTCTGCAAAGTCCTGCCAATTCAGCACCGGAATTACAAATGAACCAGGCCCGCCCGTCACGCAATTCTCATAGTATACGTCGAGGTCGTCGAGGTGCCATTGGCTCCCCAAACCTTCTCGGGTCATCAGCGGTAATCCGTTTATGATGATTGATTTCGACAACACTGTTTCGCGGGCCTGCAATACCGGGCGACCCTGATTGTTAGGTCCGTCGCCCGGCACATCGATAACTTTGCGCAGGCCTTCGAATTCGTTCTTTTCTATCATCGCGGCCCCAAAGATCAGCGCTTCGGAGATCGAAGTACGGCGCAGAGCTGGGTCGAAACGCGTGGTAAGAACGCTCGCGAATTCTTCAAGATCAGCACGCGTTTCCAGAAGCCTCCAACCTACGATCACTTCTTGCGTGCCAGCCCACTCAACGTAAGTCAAAGCTACCCGTTGTAAGAGGCCCGATTGAACGGCGGCGAAAACATCGTCCGACAAAAGGGCTGATGCATAGCCCTGTCGTTGAATTTCGAGTTCACGCTCGGTCATTGACCGAGACACGTCTACAAGAAGAACGAGCTCTAGATCGACTTCCAGCACCTTTGATATGGCAGGCTCTGCCGAGAGAGAGGCAGATGCGGCAAGAGTTAGGAATATGTTGCGTAGCATCACTAAACGGATGGAGCGCTGGCCAATTAAGTCAAGCTACAAATGTATTATTAAGTCTCCAATGAGGAAACGGAATGTTCAATATTGACGGTTTGGCACGATGCAACGGCGATAAAGGCCATGGGAAACTCAGCTTCCTCGTCATCAGGTTTCCCGATCACCGTGGTGTCGGTGAATGCAGGATAACCTCCCTAGATCGGAGCGCGCCGACCCCAGCTTTGGCTTCACCGCACATCCATGGGACAGCTATACTACCTGAGCTCAAAGGGCGCGGGCATTCAACAAATCTGATGGAGATTGTCTAAGAGCGGACACTTGCGGCCAATGCCGTTGAAGTCTGCCTTTTGGTCGTGGACCCAAAACGAACGCCATCAGGTTTTGCGAGAACGGTGGCTACATACTTGCCGCATCTAAAGAGTTTAATGGCTTCGGTGCCGACAACGATGCGAAAAACGGCCACTTTTCAATAGCCGATCTTGCGCAATCTAGATGAATGAAATCGGTGGCCACTATTTTCGCAGAATGGTCGCTCGCCTAATCTTGTCGAGCGGCTGCATCGAGCCCGGACTAATTGTCCATTCTGTTGACATACAAGCAGCATAATTTCGCCTTGTTTAGTCTTAGTCTGGACAAAATACAGATCCGTGCTGCGCAAAAATTTGATTGGGTTTTAGTAAATTCACGACTGCTAGAGGGAGGCGCGGTATTGGAGCGCTCTAACTGTCTGGAAACGTTGAATGCAAAGCAAGGTTTACCTAGATGAATCCGCGACGACTTTGGAACTCCAAAGTGATGGCTCCACGGGTCCCGAAACCATGGACCCTGTGCTCAGCAACATAAGGTCGGCAATTGATCCAAACGCGGCCCAGAAAATTGAGCAACACACAAAGCTTAATAAAACCGAAGAAACGGCTGCGAAACTTGAAGTTCAAGTGCAGCTGATCCTACAGCTTGTAGGAAAAAATTTACCAGTTCGCTGGCTTTTCGAGCGCGTAAGTTCTTTTCTTAAACGGCCGGACGCAACCAGAATATTGTCCGTTCTGATTTTACTAGCGCTCTTCGCCTTGCAGCCGGGCTTCGTTTTATTCCTGTTCCTGATTGCTGTTCTTATCGGTCTCGTACTTTACTTATCGTTCGGCCCCGACCGAGTGCAAGATTGGGTTCATGATCGATATCGACGATTGCATGAGCGCGATCCGGAAGGCGCAAAACGCATCAGGCGACGCGCTGCAGCAGCCAGCAAAAAGATCACCAAAATCATCGATAAATTTCCGGAAAAGTGGACAAGGGGCCTGTACATTCCTGATTTCGAAGAGCCAAAAGCGCTTCCTGAGAAATTCAAGACTGACCCCTTTGAGCGGCTGGCCAGTCAGAAAAATTAGGCGGACCGTGCTTGGCAGTGTTTAACTAGGATGAATTTAGTGTTTGTTCTTCTCTGTAAGGTGCGCATTGGGCCTTCTCCGCAAGCGCTTTTGGTGTCTTAGTTGCACTTGCGGCATATTGTTTCTCTAAGCGCCAGGCCTTTGACGCCGTGATGCAGCGGAGTAGGGAGCTGTTCATACGGCGTGCTTAACGCGCGGATAACTCATGGGCGCTATGCGGTTTGGCGTGACAAGCTGATCCACATATGGTCGTGCCAAAAAACCGTCTCGGGTCTTTGGTGCAAATATATTACCAGTGCTTATTGCCAAGCAAACAACTTGTCGACGATCAGGCAAATAGATCGAAATAGAAGTAGGTATCGTCTATCAAGCCAGCATCGACATCGCTCAGGATCAGCATATCGCCGCCGCCGAGGTCTGCCACAGCATTGCCAGATCCATCATCTGTGAAGTTAACGGATGCCGGGTCGAATCCAACGAAATAGAGCATGTCGAGTTCGCCGCCGGAGACACAGTAGTCGAGAACGGTGTCCGTTCCACTGCCCTCAGCGAAAACAAAAGTATCCGTGCCCGCGCCACCGACGAGTAGGTCGTCGCCCAACCCGCCATCCAGCGTGTCGTTGCCGCGCATTCCGTGCAATTCGTTGGCGACATCATTCCCGATAATGTAGTCGGCGCCATCACCAGCAACCACGTTCTCGATCACAGTACCTGCCGCAATGGTTAGGAACTCTGCCCCCGAGGAAGAGCTGACAGCGCCTTGGCGCAGATCAATTTCCAAGTATCCGGTCATTGCCGACAAGTTCAGCCAGTCGGTTCCACCGTCGCTATCGGTGAGCACCTGACGGGTTGCATCCTGGGCCAGCGTTATTTGCGCTCCGGTAACGGCGTCGGTGCCAAGTGCCGCAAAGATCTCGTCGGTGTAGTGATAGGTGCTGTCGGCGCTTGCTGCGGACCCGAACCAGGTGATTTCATAGTCGGTCAGACGCGCCGAGCCACCATCGAGGTTGTTAAACTCAAGAGACCATATCCCGTCGGCGGCGTTCTCACCTCGGAAGGCCTCTGCAGAGAAGCTCCAGGTCAGTGGTCCGTCGACAGTATCAAGGCTGTCGAGCAACTGCACCCTCGTGCCTGATCCAGACACAAGCCATACATCCAGGCTGGTGCTGGTAAGGGACAGTGTGACTTCTACTGTTTCCAAATTCATCGAAGTGACGCCCGAATCGAATGTCAAGGTCGTCCCGCTTCCGATAGTTACGTTTTGAGCGCTTTCCAGAGTGTAGGACACCTCGTTGGCTGAGGTTTGGGCCGTGCCGAAAAGGTGCCAGGCTTCGGCCATTCGGACCGCCGCATAGGCATCGATCATTCCATAGCCGAAGTCTTCTGCGAAATGCAGCCCGCCGCCGTTCCAGTTGTCACCGCCGTTGAAGCTCCAGTCTACAGATTCAACTAGCGACGAAACGCCCGTCAGCCAAGAAAGATCAACACTTGCAGCCTCGTTCTCGGTTATCTTCGCCGAATACGCCAGGATGTTCTTGATGTCCCGCCACCCTAGATCTGGATTGGCTTCAAGCATCAGGGCAGCAACACCAGAGACTATCGGAGCCGCCGCAGATGTGCCGCCGAAGCCAGTCAGGCTATCAGTGCCGGTGTAATCGTCAGGCCCGAAACCTTCGGCTCCGGTCAGATCTGTTGTCAAGATGCCAAGCTCAGTGAACGGATCACCACTAGACGGTGCCGCTATCAGTAGATTGGCCCCGTGGTTCGAGTAAGACGCGATCCCGCCGTTCTCAGTGACTGCACCGACAGTGATCGAAAAACGCGAGGCATCCAGTAGGTCACCCTGGCTGTTCGACGCGGCATTGCCGGCCGACTTCACCAAAACCGTTCCGAGTCCATCGCGCCCGTTCACGATCGCATCTTCGAAAGTCGGCAAAGCAGTGGCAAAGAAATTCGTGGCCTCTGTCGACGTATCGAAACCGGGGGTCGCGCCCCAGGAATGGTTGACGATGTCGAATTGCGTTATACCCATCATCGCGGCTTCGAAGCCCGAAAGATCGGTATTCCCGGCCCCCGCTACTCCGTCGATCATGTTAACCCCGGTCAGAGTGGCATCGAAAGCGACACCGACCGTCCCAGTCCCGTTGTCATCTGCTGCGATAATCCCCGCGACGGCGGTGCCGTGTGCGGAGCCGCCGGTTGACGGGTCAAGTTCCTGACCGCCGAACCAGATATGACGCGAGGCATCGTAATTTGCAACGAGGTCGGGATGCAACCATTGTAGCCCGTCGTCGTAGACCCCAACCGTGATCCCGTTTCCAGTGTAGTCAGCCCATAGCGTTTCCATGTCGCCTATACGGCCCAAATACCACTGTTCGTCGTAGCGGTCGTCCGTCGGCTCCAGCCGTGTCAGGGCTTCGTCCAGACGCAGGCCCGATATACCCCAGATATAGCTGGTCAACCCGGTCTGCACGAAGCTGACCGTATTGGTGCCGGAAATCTGCATGTCTCCCGGAAGCAGAATCTTGTAGATACTGGTCCCGTTGTCGACGCCCGGCTCCAGTGTGCCGAGCAGCGTGCCATTTAAATAGACTTCGATCTCTTGCGCATTATCGATATCGAAGGCCGAGAAGCTCAACGACAGGTCGCTCCCGTTGGAAACGAATGTCGCGTCCAGCCGACCGTCATGGTCAGTTTGACCGTTTGTGCCATTTCCATAGCTGGTCGGATCAGCCACACCGATCTCAAGATGCGGCGCTGGCTCGGGCAGGCGTTCGCGCAGGGTCAGGTCAGTGACTCCCCAAAGATGCGAAGTCAACCCGGTCTGAACGAATGTGATCGTGTTGAAACCCGCTTCAAGTTCGTCGGCGTCGATGGTGATGACATGCTGCGAGAAACCGTTGTCGACCCCGGTGGTTAGGAAACCCTGGCTGGCCCCGTTCAGGAACCATTCGACCTCGGTGCCGCTGTCGATGTCGTAGCCATTCAGGAGAAGTTCGAGGTCGATACCAGTGTTCCGGAAACTGAAGTCGACCCGACCGTCATCGTCAGTCTGGCCATCGATGCCCTGACCGTAACTGCCGGTCTCGGTCACATCGAGAACAAGTTCGACCGTGCCAGCCGGTACTGGCTCGGTTCCCGCGACATAGAGCGTTAGGTCTGTAACCCCCCAGAGATGGGTCGTCAGCCCGGTCTGTACAAAGGTGATGGTGTTCGTTCCGCCTGCCGTAGCTGAACCGGGAATGTTAATCGAATGGTCGGAGAACCCATTGTCGATACCTGTGGTCAGGAAACCCTGGCTGACGCCGTTCAGTAACCACTCGATCTCGGTATTGCTGTCGATGTCATAGCCGGTGAAGTTGAGCACAAGGTCGTCACCGGTGCCCTGGAAGGTGAAATCTATTTGCCCGTCCGCGTCGGTCTGTCCATCGATCCCTTGACCGTAGCTGCCCGTCTCGGTCACCCCGACGGCCAGTTCCGGTGGCGGGACCGGCGCTTCAAGAAGCAGGTCCTTCACGCCCCAGAGATAATAAACCTCGCCGGTCTGAACGAAAGTGATCGTGTTCGTCCCCGCGACCAAGTCGGTCTGGGCAAGAGCCAACGCGTGCTGCGAGAAACCGTTGTCGACCCCGGTGGTTAGGAAACCCTGGCTGGCCCCGTTCAGGAACCATTCGACCTCGGTGCCGCTGTCGATGTCGAAAGCTGTAAGGTTGAGCGTTAGGTCAGTACCGGTGTTCTGGAAGGCGAAGTCGACCCGACCGTCATCGTCAGTCTGGCCGTCGATACCCTGACCGTAACTGCCGGTCTCGGTCACATCGAGAACAAGTTCGACCGTGCCAGCAGGTACTGGCTCGGTTCCCGCGACATAGAGCGTTAGGTCTGTAACCCCCCAGAGATGGGTCGTCAGCCCGGTCTGTACAAAGGTGATGGTGTTCGTTCCGCCTGCCGTAGCTGAACCGGGAATGTTAATCGAATGGTCGGAGAACCCATTGTCGATACCTGTGGTCAGGAAACCCTGGCTGACGCCGTTTAGTAACCACTCGATCTCGGTATTGCTGTCGATGTCATAGCCGGTGAAGTTGAGCACAAGGTCGTCACCGGTGCCCTGGAAGGTGAAATCTATTTGCCCGTCCGCATCGGTCTGACCATCGATCCCTTGACCGTAGCTACCCATCTCGGTCACCCCGATGGCCAGTTCCGGTGGCGGCGTCACATTTTCAAGAAGAAGGTTGGTGACCCCCCATAGGTGAGTCGGGAGTCCAGTCTGAACGAAGGTCAGCGTGTTTGCGCCCGACACGAGGTCTGTGGAAGAAATCGACAGATTGTGCTGCGAGAAACCGTTGTCGAACCCTGTCGACAGAAAACCCTGGCTGACACCGTTCAAGAACCATTCAACCTCGGTGTCGCTGTCGATGTCAAAAGCCGTAAGGCTCAGTGTCAGATCGGTTCCTGAATCTTGGAAGGTGAAATGTACCTGCCCGTCCGTGTCTGTGGCTCCGTTGATGCCCTGACCGTAGCTACCGGTCTCAGTATCGCCAACAACAAGCTCGGGAGCAGGGGCGGGGGCTTCCAGCAAAAGATCCTTGACGCCCCAGAGGTAGAAAGTCTCACCGGTCTGCACAAATGTAACCGTGTTCGTCGCTGCGACCATATCCGTCTGGGACAGCGCAAGATTGTGCTGCGAGTAACCGTTGTCGATCCCGGTCGAGAGGAACCCTTGGCTGACGCCGTTAAGGAACCATTCGATTTCCGCATCATGATCGATGTCAAAGGCCGTCAGGTTTAGCGTCAGATCGGTTCCTGAGTTCTGGAAGGAGAATTCGACCCGACCGTCATCGTCAGTTTGACCATCAATCCCTTGACCATAGCTACCGGTCTCAGTGACACCGACGACCAATTCGGGTGCCGGGGCCGGTGCTTCAAGAAGCAGGTCCTTGACGCCCCAAAGGTAGAAAGTCTCACCGGTCTGTACAAATGTAATCGTGTTGGTCCCTGCGACCATGTCCGTCTGCGACAGCGCAAGATTGTGCTGCGAGAAACCGTTGTCGATCCCGGTCGAGAGGAAACCTTGGCTGACGCCGTTCAAAAACCATTCAATCTCCCTATCGTGGTCGATGTCGTAAGCTGTAAGGTTGAGCGTCAGGTCAGTACCGTTGTTTTGAAAGGTGAAATCGACCCTACCGTCATCGTCAGTCTGACCGTCAATGCCCTGGCCGTAACTGCCGGTCTCGGTCACGTCCAGAGCCAGTGCGACAGGCAGCGGCGTTTCGTCTGTCATCAGGCCGGTGACACCCCATTGGTAACTAGGGTTCAATTCCTGTGGAAACGAGATCACGTTGGTCCCGTCCAAACCCTGCATACCCTTCAATTTATAACTGACTGCGTCGACAAATTCTGCGGGATCGGCTATCGGTTTGCTTCGCGTCAGTGGTCGCCCAACAAGTTCGTCAAACAGGGCTTCCAGAATGTCATTTTCGTCGCCGAAGACATCAGGCAATTTTGGGAAGTTTCGCATTTCACTAGTCCTTCGCTGGGCATTTGACCTAGGGTAACCAGAAACTTAGGCCGTTAAGCGGCGCCCAAATTAGCGAAATGTGATACTTGTCCTGATGCAGTTGACAGTAATTTCCTGAGTGGCCGTTTGTCTCCAATTTTTCTGAAATTGCGGCGAAAGTGAGGCGACGGCGTTGAATGCACTCGTCGTCAATTCGAATCAAATTGTCCTTTGAAAAGGATTTGTGGCTACGTGCTAAGTCAAGACCGTCGGCGAATGCTAGTCCGCGCCGATGCGCTTGCCGAGTTGCAAAGCGGAGAACGGGTGCAAGCGTTCTCTATGAAGAGTAGTTCCGGATCAACCAAGGCATTCAGGGTGTGCCCGAAAAAAGTTCGAACGACGTTACTTTAATAAAGGTGGGCAGAGCGAGTACAACTAAGTGCTGCATTCTGCGGCTTTTGCGAGACAACAAGGCCGCGTGACGCCCGAAAACCTTGGACCAAATAGGCGCGGTCACCAAACGAATGGCCGGGTTTGCCCGGCATGCCCTCGCCCGACTGCCATTGCAGGGGTTGCATGGCGTCGGTCTCCGATACAACCTTGGTTTTGAAATAACCCAATCGAAGTGGCCGCGTTTCGGCCACTACAATCTGTCAACTTTCAAGAGTTCCCAATTAATGGCATTGCATGTCCATCCCATGTGGCGAAAGCCGCAACACCATCAAGATCTTGAGCACGCTCATGACCATGTTCACTGGGCAGAGCTGTTTTATGATCTGATCCATGTCGTGACGATCTTCCTGCTCGGCAACTACCTATCGCATCACCTTGATCTAAATGGGTTTCTTGTGTTCGCCGGGGTCTTCATAACGCTGTGGTATGCGTGGGGAGAGCTCAGTATTTTCAATTCGATTTATGTCAGCACCGATTTCTGGCATCGCCTTATCATGTCAGTGATGATTTGTACGGTGATGTTCATGGCCGCAGCGATCCCGGTTATCGACGGCAAAGGCTGGGTTTTCTTTGCACTGGGTTTTGCCGCAAACCGCGCCATGATCGCAGCGCTGTACTATCGCGCCCGGCGTGTCAATTCCTCGGGAGAGTCGATGTCGGCGGCGCAAATCCGCAACTTCTCGGTTTTTGCGGTTATCTTTGCGATCACGGCCTTCTTGCCTACACCGCTTGCTTACTGGTTTTTTGCTGCCGCGATGGTGGCGACGCAGGCGATGTATATGATCCCCGGCGTTACCGTTTTGCGCTTTGAGCGCTTCACCCCGCGCCTCGGGCATATGGCCGAACGGTTTGCCCTACTGACACTTATCGTATTGGGCGAAGGGTTCTTCAAACTCGTCGTCACCCTGTCCGAAAAAGGCATCTACAAAGTATCACCCGATGTGCTGGTCAACTTCGTTATCGGTGGGGTTTCGATGTTCGTCATGTGCTGGATTTACTTTGACTTTGTGGGCAACGCCAAACCAAAAGATAAAAAGGTTTCGACCTTGGTCATTTGGTGGCTTGCGCACCTAATGTTGATGTTGTGCGGTGTCATGGTTGGGGTGGCCCTCGCAGCAGAGGTCAAGGTCGGATTTTGGGAGCCATACCCCACCGAATACGCCGCCATTGGCTGTTTCGGCCTTGCTGGTTATATCGCGATGCTTTGGGCGCTTCAGCACGTCATTGAACATCGTCTTGCTTCGGATTTTGGACGCTGGGATGTGAGGGTGTTCGGGATCATACTGGCAATTACTTGTTTCTACATCGTCCCACATGTGCCCTCGTTGGTTGGCAATTTGATCTGGGGCACGGCTTTGCTTTCGCAAATCGCATTTCCATTGATGCGCGCATGGTCAAAGTTTCGACATGAGTGAAGTTTTGACAGACTCGGACGAACTGAGAAAGAAAGTCTATTGGTGGCTAGAGCGCCCAGACCGGGCCGCTATCGGCCCCTGGTTGCTAGAAATAGTTCTGATTGTGTTGATTACACTGAACGTAGCTGCTGTCCTTCTTGAAACCGTCGACTCTATATATGCACGTTGGGGTTTCGCCCTTAACCTGTTAGAGGGCTTTTCCTTGTTCGTGTTCATAGCCGAATACGCGGCAAGACTTTGGGTTGCGACAGAAAATCCAAATTACAAAACGCGTGCTTCTTGGGCCGTTTCTCCAATCGCTATCATCGACTTACTGGCAATTTTGCCGGCACTGCTTTACCTGCTCTTCCCGATCGACCTGCGTCTTTTGCGAACTTTCCGTATGTTGCGGCTGCTCAAACTCACGCGCTACTCACCCGCACTAGGCATGCTGCTTGCCGTGTTTGAGGAAGAGGCTGGCGCCTTCTTTGCCGGCTTCTTCATTCTTATGGTGATGCTGATCTTTGCCGCCAGCGGCGCTTGGCTGGCAGAGCACGACGCGCAGCCCGCAGCCTTTGGTTCGATCCCGGCGGCGATGTGGTGGGCGATGGCGACTTTGACGACCGTTGGCTACGGCGACGTAACGCCGGTAACGGTTGCAGGCAAGATTTTCGGTGCTGCGATAACGGTAATCGGCATTGGTATGGCCGCGTTGCCCGCAGGTATCATCGCCAGCGGCTTAAATGATCAGTTACACCGCCGACGTGCTAGCCTGGAGCGCGAGTTTCGAAAGGCTCTGGAAGACGGCGATATTTGCGAGAAGGATGAGGCAGACATTGAATCCGTCCGCAAGCAGTTGGGGCTGTCTCGCCGCTCTGCCGACCATATCCGAGAACGAGTGCATGCCGAAACGTTGTCGGATGCTGAACGCTGCCCGACCTGCGGTCAACCAACTGAGCAAAAGGCCAAACCCTGAGCGATCACTTGGTTTCAGCCTCGGCCAGCTTGTCCGCACCTAACAGGCTGTCCACGGTGTCGTCGATTTGTTGGAAAAACAGTCGGCCAGCTCTTTGGCGTTGGCCTTTCCGTACAACCCACAGATAGCGTTCAAGGAAATGGAAAAATACTGTATCGCTCCGATCAGTTGAAAGACTTGAGAGCGCATTTCGGTTTCGCTGGTGTGCTGACCAACCGGTGTACCCCGGGAAATTTCTATTAACCTGTCCAAGTAGGCCTGCACGGGCCAAACCTTTGAGTTCTCGCGGACATCCAACAGCGCCCGAACGGTCAGGCGTGCGTCTTCGGGCCGCAAAAAGTTGGACCCCTTTAACCGATTGAAATAAGCTTTAAGGTGCATCACCGGGTCAGGCTGCTTTGCCGCTTCAATCTCAGCGAATTGTCGATCAGCGAGAGCGGAAAGAACTTCGGAGTAAAGATATTGCTTTGTACCGAAGAAATGCAGCAACGCCTGTTTTGACACACTTGCTTCACCCGCCAACGCAGCGAGGCTGACGCCATGATAGCCGTTAGCGGCGAACTTTTTTTGGCAATCGTCAGTTAGCCTGCCCTTGGGTTGGTCTGCCTGTTCTTTTTGACGAGCTCCGTCTCTGACGTGACATTCGCAAATATTTGGCTCGACAAAATTGGCTGACTTGTCCTCTAAGTGGTCATTGCCGTGGTTTTGTCGAATGTCCGCCGTTGACAAAAGCCACTGACGCGGCCGGGGTTTGTAAAATGGTCCCGACCTTCGACTTACCTATTTTTCTTTACCCTCCCACGACGCCTGGAATATTGACATAAAGCGCGTAAATTGAATGGCTGGCTGCCATGAAAATACGGCTATTTGCTCGACCGCCAAAGCAAAGATTGGCACATCTTTCGGGCAGAATAATGCGGCCAATCAGGGTCCCATCAGGGGCAAAGATCATCACCCCGTCAAGTTCTGAATCACCCATGCCCCAACCACACCAGAGATTTCCATCAGCATCCACGCGAAACCCGTCTGGTGTACCAGGGCCAGCATCTATCAGCACGCGCTTGTTTCGGATCGAGGCGCCGTCAACATTCACGTCATAAGCTAGTATTTTGCGTGTCGGTACACCTCGCGATTCCACAACATAGAGCACAGTCTCATCGGGACTAAAGGCCAGTCCGTTAGGTCCCAAAATGTCGTAGGCCACGACGCTCAATTCTCCAGTGTCGGCATCAAGTCGGTAAACGTTTTGGCCTAATTCTGGTTCCGCGCGATTTCCTTCGTAATTGCCCAAGATACCAAACGTCGGATCGGTGAACCAAATGCTGTTATCAGATTTGACAATAACGTCGTTGGGGGAGCTGAGCCGCTTTCCGTCAAAACTGTCAGCCAGAACAGTAATAGTGCCGTCATATTCTGTCCGCGTCACCCTGCGGCTGCCGTGTTCACAGGTGATCAGGCGGCCCTGCCGGTCTCTGGTTTGACCATTGGAAAAATTTGACGGCTGCCGAAACGCCGATGTTTTTCCTGTGACTTCATCCCACCGCATAATCCGGTTGTTTGGAATGTCACTCCACAGCAGATATCGCCCGTCTCCGAACCACACGGGTCCCTCGCACCAGCGACACCCTACCGCCAATCTCTCAACTCCCGCCAAAGGCAACTTGTACTTTTCAAATCGCGGATCAAGCGAAATCACAGATGGGTCGGGATACCGTTGAGAAGGTTGCCAGTCGTATGTATCGTTCATAAATTAAACTCCGTTCAGTGAATTTTTTCAGAAAAGATAAATTGTCTTCAGAATCCGCGAAAGTCGTTTCCTATTTACTTCCTCAACTCGCATACATCGGATTGGCCAGACCTTTTGAATGCCCCTAAAACAACCAAGTGCGCGGACAAATGAAGTCTGTAGGTTTCTGTTGTTATTTGGAAAGGTTACTGACTTTCTGTTTTGGATATCTAGAAAGATAATAGGGTGTCTCTGGTTCAGAAAGGATAACGACGAGGGGACAGAAAATCTCTCAGGTGACTACATGTTGAAGCTATTCGCGCTGAAAACATTTCCGTTGTAGAAAGCTGGAGTTTTTTCTCATGTTGGCTCCAGATTGCTTTGTCAGCGAACTCAGAGAAGTGTTGTATTTCCAACTGGTTGTTGCGACGAATACCTTCCACATTTTGTCCGAAGTCGCCTGAAACTCGAGCAAAGCGTTGTGTGTGCCACATTCCGGCCTGCGTATCGGGAGCAGTGACACGCCAGTCGGCTGCAGGTTTGCAAGTACAATGCCACCTGCGATTGGAGATGCTTCGATAGACGCGGAGAATATGTTTTCGCCTCAAGTAAAACGTTTCAACGAGCAGCAGGATTGCCTGTAAAGCGGTTGTTCGCGTCGAGTGCAGCGAAAAAGACGACGAACCCAAATTGACTTTAGGCTGCGATTACAGAATGTTACGTCAAAACATCAGTGTGGAAAATCAATACCCCTTGAGATAAACCTCCCACTAATACTCTTAGCGGCACTTATCGCCTCGGTTAGTCCGGGGCCCGCGACCCTTGCCGTTGCAGGAACATCCATGGCTTCGGGTCGCAGATTGGGTTTGGCTCTTGCCTCGGATATTAAAACAGGCTCGCTTATGTGGTCGGTCGCTGCTGCTCTTGGACTGGGAGCCGTGATGCTCGCAAATGCGTGGGTCTGCTCTTGTTCCTGATCCCCTTTGAATTGAGTCATGGCGGAAAAACAGCCCATATTTCCACAACGTATGTTGAAACTGTTTCGCGAAGTAGACCGCGGACCACGACAAGTTGTTTTGTTGTTTTCACGAGTGACGCGAGAGCTGCTTATTCTTTGCGTGATGCCAAAGAAAAATCCATCTCTGTCAGTCTTGGGCCTTTCCGCAAAAAATCATTCAAACGCGCTTAGGGGATGTTCGGTGGATTCCGCGTAAACTGCTATCAGGCAACCGGTTTCAGTGTAAGAACTGTGCTCGGTTCCTTTTGCAAGCCAAACCACGTCACCTTGTTTGTATACTGTGCCGTCGTTATCGATAAGTTCACCCTGAATGATCAGAAACTCTTCTGCTCCGCCGTGTCGATGCGGTGTAGAGCTGGAACCCGGCTCCATTCGGTAAATGTAAAACCCCACATCTCGGACTGCATCCGGGTTTAGCTGAATAAAGTGTGTACCTGTTTCAGATGACCCGTCAGGATCGTAAGGAATATAAGCGGTTTTATCATAGATATTTGCGACCAGTCTTTCTGTCGCTTGGATCGGTTTCATTCATTTCTCCTTAACTTGCCGGCAAATTGGGTTAGTTTTTCTTAGAGATCGCGGACGAGTGATTAGCGCAGACCCAGGACAGGAAAGGTGACCTCCTTCATGAGTTTTTGCTGCATTGCTCTTGCGTAGTCCTCGTATCCATAAGCAATCAACGTGAATGCGGCGGAGCCATGAATGACTTCGCGCGCGAAATAATTCATCAGATCTAAGTCCGTAAATTCTTCTTCAGCTGTTGCAATATCGGATGCAGCGGGCTCTCCCACGACCAGCGCGTTAACAGTTACGTCTCTGAACGTATCCAACTCGTAAACCTGCCTAGGAGAGGGACCTATGTTGTTTTTACCGTCACCAGAAACATCAATTGTTTTTTGCCAACAATGTTCTTTCTGCTTCAGAAGCTCTCCGGCAAATAGTATCGCCGTACTCAAAGCGGTCTTTAAACCAGCCCGTTTTTTTTGGTAGGCACTAATACGACGAACGGCTACGTCGATCGCGTCATGGCTGTCTAACGCGATCCAGGGTTGGATCAAAAACTGATGATTTTGAGAACTCCACTCAAAAACAGACAGGTACACAGGATTGTCCGGATTACTCAGAATAGCAGCGCGAACTTCGGCGGCGTTGAGCGCGTAAGAAAGCCCATTCAACTGCATTGCGTATTCGGATTCGTCCACAGAACCGGAAACATCAAGTGCAAGGACCAGCGCCAATCTACACCTTTCGGCATGCAGAGGCAGCGGACAGAGCAAAGTTGTACAAATCAGAAAAGTAATGAGGCGACTCATGCTAAATCTTCGCAACATTCTTTTCCTTGGCTAGTAATTTTCGAAGGTTTGCAACATTAATTTTACCCAGCCAAGCGTGCGAAGTGTACTGCGGCGCAAGCCGAGCCACCATCTAGTGCCGGGTTCGACTTTGAAGGAACTTGACCGATCTTTGTCGTTACTGCCTATCGAAATCGTATGAGATTGCACTAAGGTCGAGTGGAAATTCAAAGGGCAAGGTTATGAAACTTCTAATATTGCAACACGCGAGCGTTGAGCATCCGGGGATTTTCCGATCATTTTTAAAGGAAGACGGCCATAGTTACGACACGGTTGAGTTGGACGAGGGTCAATCACTTCCATCGCTTGACGGTTATGATGGGCTATGGGTCATGGGCGGCCCAATGGACGTGTGGCAAGAAGACACCTATCCATGGCTGAAAGACGAAAAGGTCTTTATCCGCGAAGCGGTGGAGGTCAGGGGGCTGCCGTTCCTTGGGCTTTGTCTGGGGCACCAATTGTTGGCCGAAGCTTTGGGCGGAAGCGTCGGTCCGTCTGAAACGCCAGAGATAGGTGTTCTGGATGTTCAGTTAACAGAAGAAGGAGCGTCCGGCGTGATACTGGATGGTCTGCCGGATCGTTTCCCATGCCTTCAGTGGCATTCTGCCGAAATTAAGCAGATGCCCTCAGGAGCAAGCTGCCTTGCCACTTCGCCAGATTGTGCTGTCCAGGCAATGAAATGGGGAACACGTGCATACTCAGCGCAATTTCACATTGAAGTGGAAGATGACACGGTGGCCAACTGGGCTGATATCAAAGAGTACCGCTTGGCACTTGACGCGGCAATGGGCGACAATGCGACAGAGCGTCTAGGCGCAGATGTTTCGGCAAATCTTTCTAAATTCAACGATATGGCTGAGCGGTTATACATTAATTGGATGCAAACGTCCGCGCAGGCGAAGTGATCAGTTTTTTGATGGTTGTTGGCCGGGTTCAACCCGTAAGAAGACAAGTGTTCGGTTTTGCCCTCCTTTGTCCTTGACCGAAACTGCATAAACATCCTCTTCGTGAACCCATTCCTTCAGGTTGTAACTGTCTGGGTGGTTCACCTGTTCGTCTTGTCCCATCTGTCGGCCAACTCTGCATTTCGTCAACGTGGCCCACAGCTCTGATGCTTGGTCCAGAGCCAGCGTACTCCGATAAGGGTGGCTCCAGAAACAAGATGTTCCTGTTGTAGCTAGTGACGTTGTAAAAGCTGAGCATTCCGCGCCAGCGGGGAATGTTCCCGAAGTCGTAAATTGGTCAAGAAAGTCCACCACGTCACATTCTCCGGCCAATAATGAACTCGCAGGAGCCAGCATCGCCGCGGCGATGGCAGCGACAGAAACTCTAAGTGATGTCTTGGGTGTAGGCACTAAGCCTCCGCAGCCCGCATCAGCGACATACGAGCAGTTTCAAGGTGCTCTTTCATTTTAACTGCGGCTCTCTCAGGTTCACGTGAACGAAGAGCGTTCAGGATTTCGCGATGTTGGGCATTATACTGTTGGATAATCTGTTCTTCGAGCGTCAAGTGTCGCATTCGGGTCCATTCATCCAATGATCGTATTGTGTTGATCTGACTGATCAGCCATATCAACAGGTTGTTTCGCGTTGATGCGGCCAACCTGCGGTGAAATGCTGTGTCTGCCTCGGCAAAGAGAGTGGAATCGTTCTGGGCAGCTTCCATTTGCTTACAAAATGCCTCTAGGGCCTCAAAATCCTCGCGTCTTGCATGAAGAACGCTGAGGCGACATATGTGTGGTTCAAGTGCAAAGCGTGCGTCAATCAATTCCAAGGGAGTTGCTTCTTCAACAGCCGAAGGAACGACATCCTGCTTCACGGCAGTAACGTAAGTCCCACTACCCGCGCGCGTCTCCAAAAGTCCTTCTTTTTCGAGTTGGTAAAGCGCGTCGCGCAGAGTGTTTCGTGCGACACCCAGCTGTTCCGCCAATAATCGCGACGGCGGTAAGCGCTCGAATCGCTGAAATTCCCCCTCGTCAATCGATCGCCGCAGTTCAGTAGCCACGTCGGCGAAACTTTTTCTTCCCATTTTTGATCCATTTAGTAATCCAAAAGTAAACCAAATTTACAGATAACAGACCAAAATGCAAATATTGGATTAAAAGTTGTTGATTTTGGTTTGGAGTGTGGCTCTTCTTTTACGCATCACCAAACGGCGAGGACACCTATGGCATTCCCTCAACACGCAGATTACGTGATCGTCGGCGCAGGCATTCACGGCGTTTCCACAGCCTGGAAACTGGCGGAAAGGCTGCAAGAACGAGGGGAGAATGTTGAAGGCCGTATTGTCGTTTTGGACAAAAGCGGGATCGCGGCAGGAGCATCTGGAATTGCCTGTGGGGTAGTTCGCAACAACTACTTCCAACCGGCGATGCGTAAACTTATGGCTCATTCGGTGGATGTTTGGGAAAGCGACCCAAAGGGGCTTTCGTATCATCCGGTCGGCTACATGCAGATTTCCTCTGAAAGTATGCGTGACGATGTGGGGTCCATTTACGCACAGCAACAGGCAATTGGATACGAAAGCGTCTTCATCGAAGGAGAAAACGCCTGCACGTCGTACATGCGTGGGTACTTCGGAGATTGGCAAGCCCAAAATATCACATCCGTACTGCACGAAAAACGAGGCGGCTTCTCAAACCAAACCAAGACAATGTACGCGCTGGCCGAAAAGATCGAAGCGCTAGGCGTTCGGATCATCACCGGCGTCGAGGTAATGGGCTTCGAAGCAATGAATGGGTCTGGTGCGATCCAGTTTGTCGAAACAAACAAGGGAAAAATTTCCTGCGAGCATGTCATCATCGGCGCGGGTCCATGGGTGCGCGACTTTTGGTCGATGCTTGATTTGCCAAGCAAGATCACGGTCAAAGACCTGCAGGGCGATGTGCACGAAGACGTTGACATGTGGCGTTTCTGGCAGCTTGAAGAAGGAGTGTTAAACATCGATCCGGACATTGGGCGAGCCGATGACGGCAGCCTCGCGCCGGTGATACATGTCGATACGGATGCTCCGCTAAAATCGACCGTCGATGGTTCGATCATCACCGAAGAGATGTGGGGGATCTACTATAAGCCTGACTGGCATTTTGGTGGAATTCAAGGTGGTGCAAGCCCTTACAAAGTTGAGACACCTGTCGACGAAGTACAGATTGACCCTTATGGGCCATCTTCGCCTGAGTTCGTTTCAAGCCCCGAATTTGCGCATATGTGGGTCAGTGCGCTGGCTCATTGTCAGGCACGTTACGAAGGTATGATGCCTAAGTACCACAAAGAAGCGTCGGGTGGGATCGGTTGTTTCACGGCTGATAGTTTCCCTGTTTTTGACCACTTTCGTGAGAACGTGACAGTGATTGCCGACAGCAATCACGGATGGAAGATGCTGGGTGTCGGTCACCTGATCGCAGACGAAGTGCTTGGAGAACGTCAAGATCTTCTCGAGCCGTTCCGCTTTGACCGTTTCGCCAAAGGTGAACTGCACCCTGTATCCAACAGCCCGTACCCGTGGAGTTAGCGACAAAACCAAGTTCGCATTGAAGAGCGCCGGAAGAGTGCTCGCCTCAAGCTAGCAAGGAGATAGAAAGTGATCACCGATCTTGAAAGATTTGTAGAAGCGCCAGGTCGCGATGAAAAAATCAAGCAAGTAAGGGAAATGATCAATGCAAAGGGCATTGAATACCTTTACCTTCAATTCGTTTCGGTCACCGGAAAAATCATGGGTAAGGGCATCCCGGCCGATCATTGGGAAACGGTTGCCAAAAAAGGATTTCAGCTAGTCTACGGTGCGACCGTAAACCTCTTCACAGATCGCGCTGGTAACTATCTTGGATACGGCCCGGAAGCAGCAGAACTTGTAGGAATTCCCGAGCCGGAAACTTTTATGCAATTGCCTTGGGCTCCTACCATTGGGCGGTTCTATTGCACTTTGTTCCGGAATCGGGAGGAAAAAGAAAATCCGGGTGGATATCTTACCTCCGATTGCCGGGGAAACCTGCGTCGGCTGCACGAGGAATTCACTAAAAAACATGGAACCAAGCTTCGGATTGGTACTGAGCCCGAGATGATGTGGCTAAAGTTCGACGAAGATGGAAAGCCCCGCGACGGGTTTTCGAAACCGTATTGCTATCACATCGACCAGTTTGAAAGCCTGCGGCCCGTATCAATGCAGGTGATCCGCTACGCGCGCCAGATGGGTCTGGATATGATCCAGGGCGATCACGAGGATGCACCAGGCCAGCTTGAATTAAACTGGATGTTTGACGACGTGCTGCGTAATGCTGACCGTTTGACGACCTACCGCCAAATCTGCGCGCAGGTGGCCCGAGAAAATGGCATCTTTGCTTGTTTTATGACAAAGCCCTTCATGGGCGTTTCTGCCAGCGGCTGCCACCACAACATGAGCCTATGGAGAGGCGGTGAGGATGAGTTTGTTCCCGTCGGCAATGACCCCGAAGATTTGCCGGGAATGAAGGAAAACTACATGTATGTGAAGGGCGGTGAGAACACATTCATGCCCGACACTGATGACCCTCAGATGCCCGGCAAAGAGGGTTTGAAAGCCATCGGGGGTGTCGTCACACATCTGCAGGCACTTACGGCTATTGGATGCTCTACGGTAAATTCCTATCGTCGATTGTGGGATACAGGTTTTTGGGCGCCAGTGTTTGCGGATTGGGGTTTCCAGAACCGTACGACTGGGCTTCGCGTTTCGGCACCCGGACGGTTTGAGTACCGGTCAGTCGACTCGATGGTAAACCCATACATTATGGGGTCGACATTGCTTGCGGCGATGGACGATGGGCTGGAAAACAACCTTGATCCCGGTGAGCCTGAAGAGCGCAATATTTACGAGGCGATGGCCGAAGGCAAGGAAGTCAAAAAGCTTCCGATGTCTCTGGGCGAGGCTCTGGATCATCTGGCAGGTAACGAGGTGGTCAAGCGCGGCATGCCGGGCGAGATGTACCGCCTTTATGAAGAGTACAAACGCGATGAGTTTGCGCGCTTCATGTCCACCGTAACCGAGTGGGACAACGAAATGTACATGGAGTGCCTACCTTAAACGGAGGCTTACGGGCGGATCGCTGACCGCGGCCGCTCTTTGATCGAATTACGCCAGATTGAAGAATTCGCAGGAGGAGCGCAGATCAAATGTGCGGAATTGTTGGATTAATTCATCTCAAAGGAGCGTCGAATGTTGGCGGTGAGATGACAGCGATGCTTCAGTCCCTGAAGCATCGGGGACCAGACTCAACCGGTTATGCGGTCTATCGGGAGAACGCGGAAGACTATGTCATGCGGGTTAAGATAGCCGAAGCCGAGGACATGGATCGTGGACGCGGCATTCACGACGTTCTGGAAGAACGGTTGGCCAAGGTTGATGCCATCCTTGAAGAGCATGGTGCGAACGTAAAGCAAAAGGAACGAGTTCGTCCTTATGCCTTGCGCTATGTTTTGACGCATGATGGTAATACTGGTGAGATGGCTGAGCACATCGAGGAGATCGATGATGTTGAGATACTCTCGCTTGGAAACGGTCTGGAGTTGATCAAAGACCTGGGCGATGCGTCAGTGGTTGCCGAGGCTTACGGCTTGGATGACTTTCGGGGCACGCACGGTATCGGTCACACGAGGATGGCTACGGAGTCTGACGTAGATATCAAATCAGCGCATCCTTATTGGGCCTTCCCATACAACGACGTCTCGGTTGTCCATAACGGGCAAATTACGAATTATTGGATAATGCGTCGCGAGATGGAACGGAAAGGTCATCGTTTCATGTCGAACTGTGACAGCGAATTGCTGGCAGTCTACACGGCGCACAATCTTGCAAACGGCGTCACTCTTGAAGAAAGCCTCAGGCGTTCGATTGATGAGATCGATGGAGTCTTTACCTACCTTGTTTGCACCAAGGATCAATTAGGTATGGCCAAGGATACCATGGCGGCCAAACCGTTGGTTCTTTACGAAAGCGATGACCTGATCGCCATGGCTTCTGAAGAGGTCGCGATCCGAGCGATCCTGCCTCATGAAATAGACACTACCGATCCCTATGATGAGGAGGTTCGCGTATGGCAAGCGTAAGCGCTACAGACCTAAAGGGAATGACCCAAGAAGAACGGGTCAAAGCTTTGGGCATGACAACGGATCAGCTTACTGGGCGGTCCATGTACATTGAATTTGATCCGGATGCGACAGAACGCTTCGCATATCCTTGGGCGCCGGACGTCGATTTCAACAAGCGTACAGAACTTGATTGCGACGAGATGACGGCGACTGAGGTCAACGCGAATATTCGCTCTTTGATGGAGGAGGGCTTTGGCTCGATCGTAGTCAAAAACCCCCGCGGCATGCATAGCCTTGGGGTCGGCATTTTGAACAAGCTCAACCTGATTATTGAAGGTTCAACAGGGTACTTTGCCGTTGGTCTGATCGACGGGCCGAACGTGCGTATCAATGGGCGTGTAGGTTGGTCTTGTGGCGAGAACATGATGTCCGGCACAGTAATCGTTGAGAAAAACGCGGGATCCACATTCGGGGCGGCCATCCGCGGAGGTGACCTTGTTTGTCGCGGTTCCGTTGGATCACGGACTGGCATCGACATGAAGGGCGGGACGATAATCGTGGGCGGCGACACCGGTGCGCTTTCGGGTTTCATGATGCAGCGTGGCCGCATGGTTGTTTGCGGTAATGCTGGTAAGAACCTTGGTGACTCGATGTACGACGGTACGATCTATATCGGGGGAGATATTCAGTCTTTGGGCGTTGATGCGGTTGAGGCTGAACTGACTGATTTGGATAAAGCGTGGTTGACCAGAAAGCTGACCCAATACGGGTTGATGCCAGAAAACGGCGTCGATCATTTCACCAAAGTGGTCGCGGGCAAACAGCTCTGGAACTACGACAATCTCGAACCGAATGAGAAAAAGCTCATCCTCTGAGGGACGGCCCTAAGATTCAGGGATGCCCGATAACCCTTTGAAAGGAAAAACATATGGCAGATGGAAACCCGCCAACCAAGAAGCTTTTGGACCGTGACGTCAACCGTATCGGAGATAGTTTTATTTTTCCGCCGCGGGTCATGGATGACATTCACATCAAATCCGAACTCGGCAGGTATAGAATGCGGGGTTTCTCGCTGTTTAAAAAAATACCTCACTGGGATGATCTGACTTTTCTGCCCGGGACGTTGACGCGTTTTGTTATCGAAGGTTACCGGGAGAAATGTGAAACCAAAACAGTAATAGGTCCACGCGCAAAGCGGCCGCTGGAATTGGATATCCCCGTCTACATAACAGGAATGAGCTTTGGTGCGTTGTCCTATGAGGCGAAAACTGCGCTGGCGCGAGGCGCCACAATGGCGGGCACAGCAACCTGTTCTGGCGAAGGCGGTATGATTCCCGACGAACGTCGGTATTCCTCAAAATGGTTCTACCAGTGTATTCAGTCGCGCTACGGGTTTAATCCCCATCATTTGGTACTTGCAGATGGCTGCGAGTTCTTCATCGGACAGGGCTGTAAAGTCGGTCTTGGGGGCCACCTAATGGGCCAGAAGGTGACCGACCAGGTTGCCGAGATGCGCTCTTTGCCAGCTGGTATTGACCAGCGGTCACCAGCTCGCCACCCCGATTGGCTGGGTCCCGACGATTTGGCGCTGAAAATTCAGGAGATCCGAGAAGCAACAGATTGGCAAATCCCGATCCAACTGAAACTCGGAGCTGCCCGAGTGTACGATGATGTGCGCATGGCCGTGAAATGTGATCCGGACTCGATTTATATCGACGGTATGGAAGGTGGCACGGGCGCAGGTCCGCACCTTGCAACAGAAGATACTGGCGTTCCCGGGATGGCCGCTATCCGCCAAGCACGCAAGGCGATAGACGACCTAGGAAAGCGGGGCGACATCACATTGATTTACGCCGGTGGTATTCGAAATGGCGCTGATGTAGCAAAGGCAATTGCGCTTGGTGCCGACGCGATCGCCATCGGACATTCTGCTATGATGGCGCTTAACTGCAACAAAGACATCCCGGAGGCCAACTATCCCGAAGAGATAGGGGCGGAGCCGGGCTATTGCTACCACTGTCATACGGGCCGTTGCCCGGTTGGCGTGGCGACACAAGACCCCATTTTGCGCCAGCGTCTTGATCCCGACGAAGCTGCAGAGCGCGTCTACAACTTCCTCCATACGCTGACTATCGAGGCTCAGTTGTTTGCTCGTGCCTGCGGTAAGACGCATCTGCATTCGTTGGAGCCGGAAGATCTGGCCGCGCTGACAATGGAAGCGTCAGCAATGGCGGGAGTTCCGTTGGCTGGCACAAGCCACACTGTTGGCGTTGAAGATTACCACCATCTGTAAGGAGACCTGAGTTATGGCCGGAACACAGTACCGCGGGTCTGAAATAAAAGACGTCGACCAGTTCATCAATGATGCACAAGGCTTGGAATCTGAGCGTGAGAAGGAAATAGGTCAGCACATTGGCTATCGATATGACGTGAATCTTGTGCCGGACTACAGCCGGATCACACCTTTCCTGAAGAGCTATATGGAGTTCATGGGTTGGGATGACCTGAATTGGCTCGAAGACATTCACATGGGCTACGAAGAGGGTAAACCTGCCGTCTTTGACCGAAACATTAACGGATGGGTTCGGATACCGGACAGCATCGAACTGCCGGACAACCAACAGGACCGTGACATGATTGCGCGCGAGCTTCTGCTAAAGTTCCAAATGTCCGACCGACACCCTTTGGTCATGCTCAGAAAGGCATACAAAAAGTTCTAATCCATGCCGCGCCCGCTCAATATCGCCTGCCTCCAAACCCGGCCTATGCCGACTATGGAGAGCGCCCTGGCCGAGGTCCTGCCGATGGCTGAGGCGGCAGTTTTGGCGGGCGCTCAAATGTTATTCCTGCCAGAGTATTGCGGTGGACTAAATTCTGACGGTGTCCGGTTGTGTCCACCATCTCAGGCGGAACACGTGCACCTTGTTCTGTCTCAATTGCGCAGCTTTGCGGCAGAGAGGCAAGTATGGGTGAACATCGGGTCTGTCGCAATCAACGGATCCGACGGTAAGATTATCAACCGTGGTTATATGGTTGACCCAAAAGGTGATATCTTAGGGTCTTACGACAAGATCCACTTGTTTGATGTCGACCTTTCCGAAGACGCCGTTTATCGCGAAAGCGATACTGTAGCTCCAGGCAGCCGAGCCCGTATCTACGACACTGCCTTGTGCAAAGTAGGTCATACGATTTGTTATGACCTTCGGTTTCCCGGGTTATTCAGAGATCTTGCTCATGCTGGAGCAGAAATCCTGTGTTGCCCTGCGGCCTTTACCAAAACGACCGGACAGGCGCATTGGCACGTTCTCAATCGCGCACGTGCCATCGAAAATACCGCGTTCGTCGTATCGCCTTGCGCCGTCGGTCCGGTACCAGGGGGCGGTGCCAGCTATGGGCATTCCCTTGTCATCAACCCCTGGGGCGAAATCCTTGCCGATGGCGGTGATATACCGGGTGTAATACACGCGCAGTTGGATCTTGATCTGGTCCAAGCGACTGCGGCGAGAGTACCCAGTTTGCGCCACGATCGGCCCTATCAATTAGCGGATTCAAAAGAGAAAGACGTCGCATGAGTTCACTGGGTTCTGTCTTGGGAGAAAGTTATTCCCCGTCGCCCTTGCGATTGTCATTTTTGAAATGGCAGTGCCGAGTGCGTCAAATGGCCATGAGGGATAATCAGGGACGCCCGGACGATGCGATTACACCGGCATTGTTCTTGCCGCACCAAGATCAACCGCTTGGGCATATAATTACTTTGCTGAACAAATCTCCGGGGTATTCGGTCACGCCAGAACTGCTTCATATGGCCAAAAAAACAAATGACCCGGCGCAGCGCCGAGATCAGGCGATTAGGTTCTTTTCCGCGACATACTATCAAAAAGCGTCGGAGTTTTCTGACATCCTGACAGCGACTTTTCCGCCGGGATCACCGGGGGCGGCATCTATACGCGAAGCAGAAAATGTACGACTGCGTTTTGAGGCGTATATGCAGATGTTTGATCTGTCGTGCAAAGTTTGGCGGCTGGCGCCCCACAATCCGCTGTATCAAGCGACTATGGCGCACAACCGCTTGTTCAATCCGGCCCTACCCGCCGACACCGAAGTTTT
>NZ_JBXWRL010000038.1:0-52484 GCF_059612885.1 Ruegeria sp. YKSD179
TAGGCCGGCGACCCCATAAGGCTTTCGGAAACAGCTACTACCGGGAGTTGCAATATTGGGCGCCGACCTTCTCGAACATCGACTGTCAATAATTCGCCTGGGTGTAAGTCCAGAATTTTGGCCAGGCCAGATGACAAGATAACCCCGTCCTTTCGCATTGGTATCATGCGTTCGGCAGCGTCGACAGCGCGGTTCAGTCTTGGAAACTCCGTCAAACCGTTTACTGCACCGCGGTATGACAAACGGCCGTTTCGAAAGATTACAGGCACGATGCGCACAGGTTCTGTCTCTATAACCCCATCGATAGATTGAATATCGAACAGGCTTTGGCTCGAAATTGGGTTGATGAAACTTACGGAAACATCGCTGCGATCCAGAATATCGAACGTCAGATCAGTCATCTTGTCGAAACTCGCAAGGATAGAGGCCATCGACGCAGAGAGAGCGATACCAGCGCTTACGCCAGCGATCGCGCCGATCATGCGAATTGGCTGTCGGGTAAGTCGACGCAACACCATCCGGGTTGGTTGATCCAGATAAGCGGCCAGTGACTTACCGATTTGGCCACTTCGGCTGTAGTCAGGTGGCGGTGCCGCACGCATCGCGACGGCAGGTGTCAAAGCGAAGACCCGGAGCAATACGACTAGTCCCCCGACCGAGGATGCGAGAATGCTGGCCCCAAATCCAACTACAAAGCTCAGAGGCTCTAACCGAAACACTAAGAAAGGGAATTTGTAGTATATGAGGTAAACATCTATTAACGCGCGCCCGGCAATAATACCCAGAATCCCTCCTAAAAATGCACCGCCACCTGCGATTGTGAGGATCATTTTCAGATAGTGGCTGCCAACCTCCCAATCGGTGAAGCCAAATGCTTTCATCAACCCGATCTCTTCCCTTTCGGAATCCAGCAATCGGGAAATTACAATGTAAAGAAGAAAAGCTGCGACAGCCAAGAATATCGGAGGAACCGTAGCCGACGTTCGGCGCAACCCGTCGATCTCTTCCGAAACAAACTTGTCCGAAGCAAGGTCTTCGAGAGGAAATGCGCCAAGCCCTCCGAATTTGTTCAACAATTGATCGGCTGCCCGCAATATTGCCGGTGTATCAGCCTCGCGACTCAGCGAAATTAGTGCTTCGTTGAATGCCCCATTTAAATTGTATGCAGCCTCCATTGCCGGTCTACTAAGCCAAAGTACAGCAAAGCGACTGTCGTCAGGTATCATTTCGCCTGGTGGCGCGGCAAAAAGAAACTCGGGTGACATCGCAAGTCCGACAATATCGAAATCTCGCCGCGCCCCGTTCATGGTCGCGGAAATCCGGTCCCCGGGTTGCAATCCGTGAGCCTGCGCAAAGCTTTGCAAAACGATAATCTCATCCTGCCGGTTGGTCGCGAAACTCCGGCCGTCCGTCAAATAGATCAGGTTCAATCTGGCTTTTTTGATATCCGGAAGCGAAATAGCTTGAGCGCGAATGGGGATGTCCAGTTCAGGCAAATCCACCAAAGCTTGTCCCACTACGCGGGTTTCGACCGCGGAAACCCCAGGCAGATTTCTTAGTTCTTGAGCGGTGTGTTCAGGAGCTCGGGTGACAGGCGCAAATATATCAGCGAGTCTGTAGCGTTCATAGTATGCGCGTCGCGTTTCATCCAAACTGACGACGAGGCCTGACTGCATAACCTGCATCAAAACACCAAGCGCAATGACCAAACCTATCGCGACGGCCTGGCCCCTGATGCGCCAAAGATCTCGAACAAGTTTTGTTGTTAGGGCGGACATCTTGCGGCTACCATTCAATATCTTCAGGTGCCGATTTGGCGGCGTTTTTTGTGACCTCGATGACCGCGCCATCGCCAAAACGGATAACCCTGTCAGCCATAGCCGCCTGAGACGCAGCGTGGGTAACAATTAAGACAGTTGCACCCAGCCTTTCATTCACGTCTTTCAGAACCTTCAGAACCGTCCTTCCTGTTATACTATCCAATGCGCCTGTCGGTTCGTCGCAAAACAGCACATCTGGCTGTTTGGCAACCGCCCGAGCGATGGCGACGCGTTGCTGCTCACCCCCTGAGAGTTGTGCCGGAAAGTGATCGGTTCTGTTCGTAAGGCCAACAAGGGAAAGCGCTTCGTCTGGGTCCATTGGATTTCGCGCGATCTCTGTGACAAGTTCCACGTTCTCACGAGCCGTAAGACTGGGCATGAGGTTATAAAACTGAAATACAAACCCAACGTGATCTCGCCGATAGCGGGTAAGTTCAGTATCCGACATTGACGTCAAATTCTGGTCGCGAAAGTAAACATTACCCTCCGAGCTGCGATCCAGCCCACCTGCGATGTTCAACAAAGTCGACTTTCCACTACCTGAAGCTCCGAGTAGTACGACAACTTCGTGCTCGGGTATCTCCAAATTTACACCGCGCAATGCGTGAACGGCTGCAGGGCCCTCACCGTAAATTTTCTTCAGATCAGTTATGGTAAACGCGTTCCGTTTCACGGGGTTATATTAGCGTGAATAGTTGCGTGGGTATACGTCCATGCAAGGCTGTCAAATTAACATGATCATCTTGCCCAACAGTTATCTCACGACGGAATCCGAAATCATCCACTTTGCTGCGAAGATGTACGTTCGGACTTCTTGGCCGCTTCAAATGCGGAAGATTAGCTTGGTGACCACGACATTTTTGACGCATTCGAAAACCGTTCGAAGTTGTCTTGCTGCGATCTTTATAAACCAAAATCATTCGTGCTTCTGAATTACGAAAGTGCGCCAAGCGTCCAACAACTTGGTCACACTTGCCAAAAACAATCGGAGCAGCCCTAATACATCTAAGGAAATGAATGATCTCTGAGCCGTAAAGGTCTGATGATGGAGCCGTTGCATGAAAAAGACCTCTCAGCCTGATAAACCTGCTCCGCAATTTATCGGTCTTACATTTTGGTATCAGTTGGTTGTTTTCCTTTTCTTGTCCGTTGCCTCTTTGGTATTCGCTTCTTCGGTATTGGTTCCACTCTCTTTTGCAGCCCTGCTATTTGTTCTTCTCACCGCGACTTCAGATCGAATTAGCAGGCTAAAACTGATGGGAAGGAACATCCCAAAGTGGTTGGCGCATTTTTCAGCCCTTTCCGTAGTGGTAATTGGGCTTTTGATTGTCGTTTCTATTCTTTCAAGTCAGGCCGGCGAAGTTTCAGAAGCTTTTCCGCGGTATGAAGAGCGGCTGTCGAGTATTCTTGCTCAGGTGGTTTCGATTGTCGGGCAAGACAATTACGCGGCTGCAATGAAGGCGTTTAAACAAATTAACCTCGCCGGATTTGCCAGTGGGGTCATCGGTTCCGCCGGAGCATTTCTAAGCGCTTTTTTTCTTGTGCTTCTTTATGTGCCTTTCATGCTAGCCGAACGAGTTCAAATGCAGGCCAAAGTAAAACTAGCGATTCCAGATGCGGAAACCGCTGACAAAGTTCGGCAAGTTCTTAAGAGTACTTCTGACAGCATCCAACGATACGTTGGAATTAAAACACTTGTGAGCGCGATTACCGGCTTGGGCAGTTACGCGGTAATGGCGTCTGTGGGGCTGGATTTCTCAGAAACTTGGGCCGTGCTTGCATTTTTACTGAATTTTATCCCTACAGTGGGTTCCATAATTGGCGTGGCACTTCCTTCTGTTGTAGCGCTAGTACAGTTTGAAGAAACTGTACCGTTCCTGATCGTTCTGATTGGCTGTGGTGCTGTTCAGTTCTCTGTCGGAAATATTCTGGAGCCAATGCTTCTTGGCAAAAGTCTGAACTTGTCACCATTTATGGTTATTCTGGCGCTCACATTCTGGACGGCAGTTTGGGGGATCGCTGGCGCTTTGATGAGTGTACCGATCACTGTTTGTATAATGATTGTTCTTTCCAACATTCCGCCTACGCAGCCAATTGCAATATTGATGTCCGGTGACGGAAAGATCGGCAATGTAAAAGAAGCAAACAGCTGATCGCTTTGCTTTTCGAATTATTCTGTGACGGAACGCTCTAACTGAGTTTGGCATATGTTAGAAAAACGCCTCCCGTCACATGATTTTCTCATGTAAAAATCAGCTTTTCATCTTTCATAGCTCTTCTAGTTGGGTCGGCATCGCGTCAGAAACATTTAGTCGGCCGCAAAAAGTCGACCAATCATCACGACTACAATGTCAAGCACCAGGAAAAACGAAGTTCAGCGCCTTTGGCTTGATCGATACCTCGAAGCGTTGATCGACCATTGGTTCGCCATCAAGGTTCATATGAAAAGGCTGGGATGTCTCCAGAACCATGCTTTTCAATCGCGATCGCTGAACAACGCCCTCTTTGGGGTCAGAGATATCAGGCAATCTCCCGAAGGGCAGGTTTTCCGGCATAAGCCGATCAGTGGATAAGACGCTTAAATCGAGTAAACCATCTGAAATTTCAGCTTCCGGCGCTACGTCGAAACCACCTCCTGCATAACGACTGTTCGCAATTGCAAGGGCAGAAATTGAAACCTTGTAAGGTGCTCCGCCATCAATCGAAATTTGCGCTGGCACAGATTTCGCATCTGAAAGCTTAGCAAGCCCAAACAACGTATATGCAAGTCCGCCCAGCCTTTTTTTCATTTCCTTGGGCGTAGTTGCAGTGATCATCGCGCCAAAGCCACCGCTGGCCACATTCACAAACGGTTTGCCGTTGATGTAGCCGACATCAATTGGTTCGGCTGCTTTCGTGGCGGCAATCCGAACTGATGCAGACAAATCTGAGCCCTTGTCGCCAAATGCCCGCGCGAAGTCGTTAGCTGTTCCCAAAGGTACCAGCCCCAATGAAACGGGCGCCTTTTTCCGCAACCGCAAAACCGCGGCTGCGACGGAGTTCAAGGTTCCGTCCCCTCCGCCAGCGACAATCCGTGTCACACCATCGTTGATGGCTTCTCGAACAGATTTCCGAAGGTCTTTTCCGGACCAGGGTATGATCACTTTTATGCCAAGCTCTTTTTCAATCGGTCGAACTGCTGCACGCAGATCGGGTCTTGCTGCAGATTTCCTGTTGAGAATAAGCAAAGTATGTTTGGCCATTTTTCCAGAATAAAGACGAGATGTTCTTGCGCAAGCCTTTTGAACTTTTTGCAGGTGCCTTGGGGTGTCACCCTGATCATAAATCGAAGGGTCTAAATCAAAGAAACCTAAGCGAATATCCAAGAAATTTTTAGCGACTTTACAGCCATCAATGGGCGGTCGTTTATTACCAATTTTTATACCTTAGTTCCGTTGGACGTATTTTTACGATTTGCGCTTTGTCCTTGGGAACCAAAATCTCGGCTTAGCTTTCTGTGCCAGGTTCCATACAGAGAGTTTGGCTTAGCGTTTTTGCACGAGCCGTTTAAGATACCATGCAGATGTCGGACGAGGTTCAAAACAGGTTGCAAGCCCGCAACAAGGCTGCCTTTACCGAGGAGGAACGCCGCGGCACAATGCTGGCTGCTAAGGTTCGTACCGTTGCCTTGGTTTTTGTTCTTTTGTGGCAGGCCATAGACAGTCCGGAAACAGGGCCAACGTATTTCTTCAACCTTTTAGAGATCTTCGTTTTCGTCATACTTGGCGGATTCCAATACTGGGTCGCCCGCAAGCACCACACTGGACGAACACTCCAATACTTTTTTGTTTCCGTCGATTGCGTTCTGTTGGCGGCGGTTTTTTCCCTAGGCTCACCTTACAATAACGATCCCCTTCCACCTGCCATTGCGATGGATACTACACGGTTCCTCTATTTCTTTCTGTTTCTGATGCAGGCATCGTTCAGCTTTCGACCTTCTTTGGTCGTCTGGTGCGGGATGAGCATAATTCTAGCCCGCTTTGGAATGTGGTTATGGTTTTTGAACAAACCAAACGTTTACACAAATCTAGATCTTCAGGAGCAAACAGTAGATGCATGGCTTCAAGCCGGTTCGGACCTCAACTTTCTGTTCCTCGGATACGCGGCAACAGAACTTCTGGTCGTATCGATAGTCTCCGCAGGCCTTGCCATCGTGGTCGCGCGTTCCCGACGCCTTGTACTGAACTTACTTTCAACAGAACGAAAACGCGCGAGTTTGGCCCGTTACTTTTCGCCGAATGTCGTAAATCAGTTGAGCAACTCGAATGCTTCGATCGCTGCCGCAAAACAGCAAGACGTGGCAGTTCTTTTCGCGGACATCATGGGTTTCACAAAGCTCTGCGAAAATTCCAGCGCTGAAGAGATCATGGACCTGCTACGAGGATATCATGAGCGTTTGGGGAAGGCCGTATTCGAAAATCAAGGTACTTTGGACAAGTACATTGGCGACGGGCTTATGGCCACTTTCGGCACGCCCGACCCAAGTCCGAATGATCCGGCAAACGCTTTGAATTGCGCCTTCGAGATGATCCAAGCTTTGAACAATTGGAACAAGGAAAGACATTTGTCAGGTCTTGAGCCTATAAACGTGGGAATCGGATTGCATTGGGGTCCAGTAGTGGCCGGAGACATGGGCAACGAGCGTAGGCTTGAATACGGTGTAATCGGTGACACCGTGAATATAGCCAGCAGGATCGAGCATCTCACACGCGAACTTGATGCCCAACTTATTGTCAGCGACGAGTTGGTGCGCGCTATCCAAAAAAATGGCAAAGCGCCGAGCCTCAACCGGCTGACCCTAGCAGGTTACCAAGAAATTCGAGGGAGAGCGTCTGGTTTAAAAGTTTGGAAATATTCTACCGCGTAACAACAAAATGGAACAGCACGTCCGTCCACCTAATTCACTCCAAGTTCCCACAAAAATTGAGGCTTACCGAAATATCCAGACTTAAACGTAGAGGTTGTTTATTGCATTTGCATACCGTTCTGCAATTCGGGCTCGCTTAGGCTTTAGTGTTGGTGTGATTAAGCCACTTTCAAGATCCCAGGGTTCGACCTCGATGACCACATCCCGAACGCGGGCATAGGGTGGAACATCGTATAAACCGAGGGAAATACGCTTTACTAACTTTTTCCGGATTTGTTCTGAAGAAGGTTCGATTTCACGAGCCCACACTTGGAATTTCGGGACGTTCACGACAACAACAGCTGAACACCATGGCTTGCCATCACCCAAAACACATGCCTGATCGATCAGCGGATCTGCAACCAATGCTGTCTCGATCGGTGTGGGATTCACGTTTTCCCCAGTCGAGAGGACGAGGATATCCTTTATCCGACCCTTTATGTAAACTCTACTGTCGACGATTTCGGCGGCATCCCCAGTACGGAGCCAGCCACCCTCATCAAAGGCTTCGCTTGTCGCATCTGGATTTTTCCAATACCCGATCATAGCGCTTGGAGTGCGAATTAACAGTTCTTGTCTGTCGCCGATTTTCAATTCGCTGCCCGGAAGCGCAAACCCAACGCTGTCACAGCGACGGTCATCTATTTTCGACCCGGTAACTGCAGGTCCCGCTTCTGTGAGTCCATAACCTTGCAGTACCGGCAATTCCATCGCCGCAAAGAATCGCGATGTTTCTGCGGACAGGTGCGCTCCTCCACAAACCAGCATTCGTATTCGGCCGCCAAATGCCTCTCGCACTCGCCTTGCTACACGTTGACCAACCAACGCCCAATAGAGCTGGGCAATGGCGGGCACGGTCGGAAGGTTTTTTTCAATAGACTGTCGCCGACGCCAACCTGTTACCTCAGTCCAAGCCAGAATTTTGCGTGAAATAACTGACGTGTCTGCCTTGGAGATTACCCTTTCACGGATCCGTTCAAAAAGTCTCGGAACCGCCAACATTACGGTAGGACGCAACTCTTGCATATCTTCCGCCAAGTCTTGAACCGACCGCGTAAATGCCACCGGACTATTGGCGAGCATGGGACAGAGATAACCCAAAGTTCTCTCAAATGCGTGGGCCAATGGAAGAATGGATAGGAACAAATCTTTTTCGGAAATCGGGTTTATCTTTCCGACAGTCCCCGCATTCCAAAGCAACGCCTTGTGTGCAAGCATCACACCCTTGGGCGGGCCAGTGGTTCCGGACGTGTAGATCAGTGTTGCCAAGTCGTCTTGCGAACCAAAATCGCCACCGACTTTCTGCGTACTACAGCTCAATGGTTCCGGACAAGAAATCGCGCGCCCACCTGAGGCTTGTTTATCTTTGACCAGCCAGACATCTCTAAGTTCGGATAGGGTTTTGCGCTGCGGCCCCAAAGCTTTCCAGCGTTCAATTCCGTCGGTTACACACAGTACCGCGCCGCTGTCGCGTAAAACGTGGCAAATATTGGCGGCGCTGTCCCGGGTGTAGACCGGAACGGTGACAAGCCTTTCGCTCATGGCCGCCAGATCGGTGACAACCCAATCTACCCCGTTGGGTAAGAAAATTCCAACTCTGTCACCTGGGCGCAACCCGGATTGCGCAAACGCGGCACGACGTTTGGCGACACGTTCATGCACCATGCGCCATGTCAAAGTCCGCCATTCACCGTCAACGAACTGTAGATAGGCCGGGCAGTCTGGCGTATCGCTAACCCTTGCTTCAAACGCCTCGGGAATAGTTTGGCACAGCGAAACATCTGCCCTGCTGTCTAACGACCTCTCAAGCATAGCCGATCCTCTCATGCGGGGATCGCAGGCTCCATGATTCAAATCAATTAAAACCACTTCCGGGCGGGCTAACCTTTTTGCGCGTCTTGAGTTGTTTTGAAATTTGAGACTTGGAAAGAAAGGTTCAACTAATGGCTGGAACTGCTTCTTCACCCTCTGAACGGATAAAATCACTAACGCGACTTGTGCAGAACTCGGGTCTCTATCCAAACAATCCCATCGTGAATAGTGCAACGACAGAGCCTGTAATTTGGGTCGATGGCCGGGACCATCTGTTATTCTGCTCGAACAATCTACTTGGTCTTTCCAACCATCCCGACGTCAAGGCGACGGCGCAAAAAGCGCTGGAACGCTATGGGCTCGGATCGGGCGGATCTCGGCAGATGGCGGCAAACATAGATGTTCACAGAGCACTTGAATGCCGCATCGCGGAGTTTGTGGGCCAAGAAGACGCTATCTGTTTTGCCGCGGGTTACATGGCCAATGTTGGGGTCATTCCGGCCCTTATGAAAGTCGACTTTCTTCAATCTCTGGCTCAGACTCACCTTGGCCACCAAGATGCCACCAGCGTCAGAGAAGATGAAACGTTCGGCTGGGAAGTTTTCAGCGAAGAACTGAACCATGCCAGTGTCGTGGATGGCATCCGTCTTGCCAAGGCCAAGGTCAGTCGGTTCCCGCACAAGAATATGGAACGACTGGCGGAAACAATTAGTCAATCAACCATGCCGTCAAAACTTATTCTAAGCGACGGTGTGTTCAGTATGGACGGAGACATTGCCCCAGTTCCAGCGATGGCCGAGCTGGCCCGCAAAAACAACGCTATGCTGATGATCGATGACGCGCACGGGGTTGGGATGCTTGGGGAAAACGGACGTGGCAGCTTGGAACACCACGGAGTTTCTTCATCAGACGTAGACCTGCAAATGGGAACATTTACAAAGGCATTCGGTGGTGTTGGGGGGTACGTCGCGGGTGATCAAGAGGTGATCGACTTCTTAAGAATCTCGGCACGCACCTACATTTTTTCAGCGCCTTTGCCGCCTTCAATCGCAGCAGGTGTGACTGAGGCTATAGACATTGCCGAACGTGAACCTTGGCGGCGTGAAAAGGCGCTGGAGAACGCGTTTTATTTCCGCCGCGAAGTCGAGTCGCAAGGTTACAAAACGCTTGGCAGCGAAGCGCATATCGTCCCGACCCTGATAGGTGACGAACTAAAAGCGGCTGAGGTGACCCGTCTTCTGCGACATCGCGGTATAATTGCGCCGCATGCTCGGTATCCTGCTGTTGCGCTGGGACAAGCCCGAATTCGGTTTGTGATGACGTGCCAACACAAGCGCGAACAGATCGATTTCTTGTTGGGATGTCTCGCGGAAATGCGTGAGACATTGAAACTTTAAGGTTCCTTAGATGATAGTGCCTTCTAATCGCAGAACAGCTCTGATCACAGGGGCGTCTTCTGGAATCGGCCTTGCGTTTGCTGAGGAATATGCACGCGAAGGCGTCAATTTGGTAATTGTCGCTCGCCGCAATGACCCGCTGCAGCAATTGGCGTCTCAGCTTCGTTCAAAGCATGGCATTAAAGTGCAAGTTTGGGCGGGTGATCTTGCTGACCCTGAGACACCGCATCGCTTGTTCAATTTTCTGTCCGAAAGACAAATCCCAGTGGATATCCTCGTCAACAATGCTGGATTTGGGGTTCCGGGAAATTTGTGCGAAGTGGAATGGAGCAGGCATCGTGACACCATCGAAGTGATGGCCGCAGCCCCGGTTCAACTGTGCTATCTTTTTGCGCCAGCGATGCGGGAAAGAAGATCAGGCCAGATCATTAATGTATCGTCGTTGGCTGCACTGCTACCACCGCACGCTGGGGGAACTTTGTACTATCCCTTGAAGTCTTACTTGGCACAATTCTCGCTAGCATTGCGGGCAGAATTGAAAGCAACTGGCGTGAATGTCTGCGCTGTTTGCCCGGGTTTCACACGCACTGGGTTTCAAACTGCGGCAGGTGGCACCGTGGAATCTGTGACGATCCCAACTTGGATGTGGAGCCAGCCTAATGACGTGGCAGTCGCCGCTATACGTGCAGTCAGGAAGAACCAACCGATCTGCATCCCGGGCCTTTTCAACAAGACTGTTGCTCTTTTTTTCAAACTCATGCCTGCTTCGATAGGGAGAATGATAGTCGGTGGTTGACCAATCAGAGTACGTCGCCGGCACTTACCATCAAAGGCCCATTTCGTAATTGCGCAAGCATCGTCTCATTCATACCAACAACATCGATTCTCAGTTTTGCTGACCCTGATATGGAATGGGCCAGCAATCCCATTTTGCCGTACTCTCGAATAGCTCGAAACGATGGGCTGCGCGCATCCAACATAATGAGGCTAATTTTTGCTTGATGGTAATGCAAACAGGTCTCTAACAAACTAAAAAATGCGGCCTCATGTCCTTTATTCAAAATCAGATTCCCAATCCGAACGATTCTTAGATCCTGAAGGTTCAGAAGGCGGTTAAACCCGGGCAACCGTTTCAGAATATTCAATAAAAAAACACCTTGAATGCCGGGCATCGAGACAACGGCCCATCGCAACAACTCGGCCTGAGCCACCGCGACAATCTCCGATCCTTCACGCGAAACAAAGCACTCTTCGGATTTGAAAGACGAGGGGAAATCGGTCAATTCATGGTCTTTATAACTTTCTTCTAACCTTGCCATAACCGGTTGAACTTCATCCGGTCGGATCAAACCTGCAGATGGATCGCGACGCGGGAAAAACCTTGTAAACAGCGTTAAGGGAATGTCTGCCTCAACCGTATGGCCAATTTGATCTGATAGGTGCAGCGAATACTCAGTCGTTTCTTCGACGTAGGTAAAACCGAAGCCTGGCGATCCAACTTCTGACTTACAGTATTCTCCAACGTGCTCGATCAACTGTCCAGCCAGGCCCTGATTTTGTCGATCAGGCCGTGTTGAGGCCATTACAAAGTGAAACCCATTGCACTGGCGCCCCGCTAAAAACTTGGAACATTTATCAAGAACGAAAACGCACAGTTCCTGACCGGCTTCGGATAAAACGAAATAGCTGGGATTGCGCAATCGGGCGAGTTTTTCAGAAATATTCATAATGCGGTACTTGGTCGATCGGCTTCCCCAAATTGTCTGACCGAGCATTTCGACAGTCGCGTCAGACGGTTTGTCCGATCGTGTGATCATTTTTTGGGAATTGATGTCTTTCCAGACCAATTCAACTGTCATGATTTTGGCCTTTGGCAGCACTGCCTAGAACGGTCGCAAGTAAATCTTCGAACAGGCTGCCATCTATTATTATCCGAGGAACCTTGTACTGGCCTCCCAAGTTGCGGCGGGCTTTCATCCACCTAAGAAAACCCCCGGAAGGGACAAATTTTACTTCAGGCGCTGAAATAGCGAGGCCGCTGCCGCGAAGTTCCGAATAGTCTTCGTTTCGCTCAGATAGAACGCGGTCGATGATATCGGCGAAATTCTTTGCAGTTTCCGGTTCTGGCGCGCCTTCAACCTCAATGAGGAAGAGGTGGCGATTGCCTCTGATTTCGCGAATGGGCCCCACACAATAATCGAGAACTGAGAGACCTGCTTGCGATGCTGCGAAAGCCACAGCGTCTGCGATTTCCGCCTCGATCAGATGTTCCCCAAAGGCTGACAGTCCATTCTCAACTCGTCCAACAACAAACAAACGAGGCGGCGAAGTGTCTACAAAGCGAACAATGTCACCCACCAGATACGACCAGAGTCCAGCAGCTGTTGAAACTATCAAAGCATAATCTACTTCAGTTTCAATATTTCCCACCCAATGCCGATCAGGGTTTTCCGAATGAACCTGTTCCGCAGGTATGAATTCAAAGAAAACCTGCCCGTTCAGATGCAAGCGCATGCCCTCACCGTCGCCACGGTCGGCATAGGCAAATACGCCTTCACTTGCCGAGTACATCTCGCGTGTCTCTGCATGACCTCCCTGCATCAAGTCTGAAAACCGATGCCGGTAAGGAGCAAAGTTTACGCCCCCATGAACGATTAGTTCCAGGTTGGGATACCAATCGACAAGTCTGCCATTCAGCCTCTGCTGGGTTTGGGCCAATTCTTCCATGAAGATTAATAACCAGTTGGGTGATCCACCTAAGAAACGAACGTCTTGCTGCAAAGACAAAGGGGCCAGCCGGCGGATCTTTTCCTCCCAGTCTGCGATACCGGCAATGTCTGGGGGCGGTAGCACACGATCAGCAAACCAACTTGGTAAAGCGCCAGCTGTAATCGCGCTGACAGAACCTACGTCTACACCCGGCATCGCGTGCTGCAGTTGAGCTGGCCCTGTCAGCCCCAGCGCAGAACCGCCCAACAACCGGCTGTCAGGTCTGTGAACAAAGTGGTGGCATAACAGATCCAAAAAACCTCGCGCTGCGGAGCGCCGCATCTCGGTCGTATAGGGAATGAATTTGGAACGACCAGTCGTTGTCCCGGAAGTCATCGTGAAAAAGGGGATCCGCCCCGGCCAAGTCTCGTTGATTAGATCCGGATAACCACCCTTCCACCAGTCTTGCCAGAACTCGTAGTAATGACGAACAGGCACTCTTTTCTGGAATTCTTCAATCTGGGTGATTTGGTCGAAGCTATGGGTTTTCCCGAACTTTGTTTTAGCCGCCCGTCTTACGAGCCGGATCAATAATCGCGACTGAATGATATTGGGGCTTTGCCTGTTCAAACTCCATACCCGCGCGTTTGCATACCGCCGAGCTATTGGACTGAAGTCTATCATGCGGGCGGACTTTCCGTTTGCTCGTGTTGGATGTGGTTTTTTCATTGGCTCCGCCGCCTATCCCACCAAATCAGTTTGTGAAAACGTCAAGCTCTCCAATATTTTTGGCTTTAACCAGGAATTGATGGCTGAACTTCCCTTTGTGGAATTCACTTAGTTCGTTCCAGAACTCTTGACTTAGCCTAATACCACCCAACGCACCCTCACCTTGCTCTATATCGTCAGAATGGATCTGCTCCAATCTGGCCGCCTTGTTTACCTCAGGGCCTATCATGGTGAATTGGTGTCGTGTCGCTGAGCCAAAGTCTCCACTTACGACCAGACCAAGGTGCAGACCAATCCTTAAGGACAGCGGTTCATTTCCTATTTTTATTTCCGAAACATTCTTAGCCGCTTGCTCCGCAGCGTTAACCGCTTCAGCACAAATCGCTGCAGCACTTTCTCTTTTGTCCTTCATCACCCAAAACGCCATCAAGCCGTCACCTATGAACTTGTCGATATGCCCGCCGCAATCCAAAACAGGCGTCGTCTGAGCGTTAAAAAAACGTTGGACAACATCCGCAATTCGTTCCGGCGAAGTCTTCAGGGTGAACCTGCTAAAGTTGACAACATCCGAGAACCAGATAACCGCGCGCTCTACGACATAATCTGCTTGGTGTTCACCACCAGATTGCATTCGGCGGCTTAACGCGTATTGGTTGGTGTATGCATGAAGAATGCGCGTATCGTCAGCCAGCTGGCGACCCAAAGACGCGGTTTTTCTGGTCGCGTTTTGAAGTTTGATTGATATAATTTTTGCTATGTTACGCCACAGAACGCCAGATTCCGGGTGCGCTTCTATTTTCGTTTTGTCGATGATCAAAACTTCAACGTTGCTTTCGTCAGCGACCAACTCGTAAATACGACGATATCCATTACCTACCAGATGCTGTTCCCCAATGACCTCATTTCGGCGTCTCACAAACAAAGTTTGATCGTTCAGTCTGACTGCAACGGAACCTGTTACAATAATCCAAAGGCATTCGGCCGGATCACCCGGGCGACATATGCTTTCTCCCTCGGCATACCTGTACGGACGTGGCTCCAGCGCCAAAGGATCTTGCACGTCATCTACAAGGCCACAAAGTAAAAGTGCCTCTTCTTGATCTATATTGAGCTCTTTGATCCGAGTTATTGACGACTTGGCTGCCATTGTTCACACCCTACAACAGCTTCAAAACAATTGAAACGTACCGGTATCCTAGCACAGTAAAGGCTGGTTACTGTCACATTGTACCCCGTCGTTCGACCATACGAAGATTTTGAGATCTAGAGCGTCACTTGCCACGGTGTAGCGCGCGAAAGACAAAACAGTTTCATATCCGGGTTCGATGCCCAGGTTTTCCGAGGTCTGGCGAAGAAATGCTTGCAGAATGTGTCGCCAGCAGAAGAAAAGATTAACGGAGAAGACTTTCAGCTTGTTTCGGCGTGAGTATATCAGGCCGATCACATGTCGTCGTAACCTCGATCCAACGGCGCTGTTCCGCCGCATTCAAAATCGCTGTCATGACTTCTACAACGTGGGTCGCCAGTTCGAGACTGCAGCGGTGCGGCACATTTTGGATAATGGCCGAAGCCATATCTGCAAGCCCAGCGCAACGATAGTTGGCGCGGCTGAGTCCGCTCCCGTCTTTTGTATTGAACACTGAAAAGGGATGAGCTCGTTCCGTAATTTCGGCAGTTTCTCCAGTTGCATCCGTCATACAAACTTCACCGCCGAAGAAATTTGGATCAGGTACAAAAAGTGATCCGGTGGTGCCGTAAAGCTCCATGTTTGCGTGACGATGATCCCAAACGTCCCAGCTCGCCCCTAGGGTCACCAGTGCGCCACTAACGAACTCGAGGATTGCATGAATATTCGTTGGAGTTTCGACCCCGACTTCTTCGCCTTCTCGTGGGCCGTTGCCGATTGTACGTGTCCTGAAACCGGTCGATGCCATAGCTGTTACCGACTTTACGGGTCCGATCAACTGCACAAGGTTGGTCAAGTAGTAGGGTCCTAGATCAAGAATGGGGCCGCCACCGGGTTGGAAGAAAAAATCAGGGTTGGGATGCCAGGCTTCCATTCCGTGCGACATCACATGGCAAGTTCCGCCTATGATCTTACCAACCTGACCTTCGTCTATCGCTGCCCGGGCAAGCTGATGTGCGCCACCAAGGAACGTATCCGGCGCCGACCCGACCCTAAGCCCCTTGCTTTGCGCAAGTTGGCGAAGCTCTTCGCCTTCCTTCAGGGTTAGAACAAAGGGCTTCTCAGAATAAGCGTGTTTGCCGTTCTCCAATATTCGTTTCGTTACTTCAAAATGAGCGGCAGGGACGGTCAGGTTGACGATAATTTCGATGTCGTCCGCAGCAAGCAGGTCGTCAATCGCAACGGCTCTCACGCCAAATTCTTGAGCTCGGGCTTCGGCAGCTTGCATGTCCAGATCAGCTACTGCCCGGACTTCGAGGAAATTGAACAAGGGCGCCAACTCCAGGTAGGCGGCCGAGATATTTCCACATCCGATGATACCAATTCCAAGGTTCCTCATGACAAAGCCCCTCAGAACGCCCGAACACTGGCAAGCGAACGGGTTGCCATGCGTTTATGATCACTCGGTTTATCGTGTTCGATGATGTAGCGTTCAACGCCTGCTGTATCCATTGCCCGCTTGATGGCAGCCCAATCCAAGATACCGTGACCTACGTCGGACCAACCGTCTTCGTCCTTGTTCTCGCCCTGCGGAGCGACGTCCTTTACATGAACGGCAACTATTTTGCCGGACAACCTTTCCAGCCATTGGACAGGATCCTGACCCGCGACCTTGACCCAAGCAAGATCAAGCTCAATTCCGATATCTTCCGAGGCGGCAGCGATCAGATCCAAAGGCATGACACCTTCGACTGGACTCAGTTCGAATTCGTGGTTGTGCCACGCAAACTGTAATCCTGCCGCAACTATAGGCTCACTGGCCTTCGCCAGCCTCTCACTAAATGATTTCCACCCTGCTGCAGTTGTAGGCCGGTCTGATGACGCCAGGAAAGGAATGACAACAACTTGAATGCCCAGCGCCTTTGCCGTCTCGACGGCTCGTTCAGGGTTATTCTCAACAAAATCCAAAGAGAAATGAGCCGTCGGCATCTTGAGGTTGTTGGCCTCAAGCATCGCCGCAGTTCTGGACGGGTCCTCAAAATACGGTCCGAACCCTTCAACTTCCGTTATACCGAGTTCAGCGAGCATCGAAAAAGTCTCCTCAGCGTCCCAATCACGCGAAGAATAAAGCTGGTAAGAAATGGATGGCATAGAATGTCCTTCCGAAACGGTGTTGGAATTGCGCGAGTGGCGGTCAGAGCCGCAACTCAGTTTGTTTATCAAAAAGCGATGCCCGCGACGGATTGAGACCAATACGAAGGGTTTCACCGACTGAAACCTTAGCCTGCCCATCCATCCGCACCCGAAAAGGTGTCCCAGCCAGTTCACAGTCAACCAGAGTATCAGAACCTGTGGGCTCAATAAGGCCGACAGTTACATCCGTCTGAAATGGCGCATTGCCAACCAGTTCACCAGTCACCACGTGTTCTGGCCGGATGCCAAGAGTGGTTTCACTGTCTGTCGGGCTACCGTGGACAAAATTGTATCCGGTCATCGGAATGGAAAGATCACCAAATTCAAACTCTCGCCCTTTAATTCGACCATCCAGAAAATTCATAGAAGGTGACCCGATGAACCCCGCGACGTATTTATTGATTGGTTGCCCGTAGATTTCGTCTGGTGTGCCAAGTTGCATGATTTGACCACCGCGCATAATTGCAATTCGATCGGCAAGAGTCATTGCCTCGATCTGGTCATGCGTTACATAGATCATTGTATTTTCTAGGTTTTGGTGCAGGCGCTTAATTTCGACCCTAAGATCCGCACGTAATTTGGCATCAAGATTGGAAAGTGGTTCATCAAACAGAAATACGTCCACATCACGTACTAAAGCCCGCCCAATCGCGACGCGCTGACGTTGCCCGCCGGAAAGAGCAGCGGGTTTGCGCTTCAGAAGCGGCTCGATCTGCAACACTTCGGACGCCCGTTTGATGCGCTGGGCGATCTCGGTCTTCGGTAACTTGGCGTTTTTTAAACCAAAGGAAAGATTCCCTTCGACCGTCATCTGTGGGTAAAGCGCATAAGACTGGAACACCATTCCTATTCCGCGTTCCGAAGGCTCGGACCAGGTAACGTTGTTGCCATTGATGTGGATTTGTCCCGCAGTCACATCAAGCAGCCCCGCGATACAATTCAGCAGGGTAGATTTTCCGCAGCCTGATGATCCGAGCAAAACCAGAAACTCACCTTTTCCGATTTCCAGATTAAGGTTTTGAAGAACTTTGACTGAGCCGAATTCCAGGTCGAGGCTTTTGATTTCAACCGAATTGTTCATACGAATTCACCCTTTGACTGCGCCAGCGGCGATACCGCGAACGAAGAGTTTCCCGGAAACGAAGTAAATAGTGAGAGGGACAAGGCCTGTAATGATCGTTGCGGCCATGTTGACGTTATATTCCTTAACCCCTTGCGTGGAATTAACGATGTTATTGAGCGCCACGGTCATCGGATAGGTTTCAGGTCGTGCGTACACAACCCCAAAGAGAAAATCGTTCCAAATACCAGTGACTTGCAGGATCACGGCAACTGTAAAAATCGGTACCGACATCGGCAACATAATGCGAAAATAGATGCCCCAAAATCCAGCCCCATCGACGCGGGCGGCCTTGAACAGCTCTTCTGGCAGCGAGGTAAAGTAATTCCGGAAAAGCAGGGTCAGGATGGGCATTCCAAAAATGGTGTGCACAATCACCAGACCGCCCAGCGAGCCATAGATACCCATCTCGCGTAGCATTATGACGATCGGATAAAGCATCACTTGATAAGGGATGAACGCGCCAAAGATGAGGATAGTAAAGAAAACATCAGCACCTTTGAATTTCCAGTTGGCTAGAGCGTAGCCATTAACCGAGGCTATCGCGATCGACATAAATACAGACGGAACCGTAATCTTGACCGAATTCCAAAATCCGGTGCTGAGTCCGTCGCAAGTCAGGCCGGTGCAGGCCTCGGACCATGCTTTCACCCAAGGAGCAAATGTCACCTCTACAGGCGGGGAAAAGACGTTCCCCAACCTGATCTCGGGCATACCTTTAAGTGAGGTTATGATCATTACGTAAAGAGGCAACGCATAGTAGATCGCAACAACAAAGAGTGTGCCGTAGAGAAAAATGTTTCTACGCGAGATGACTTTCCTCGGCTTTGGACCTTGCGGTCCCGACAATGTCGAAGGCGATACATCAACCACGGTTTTTCGAGCCTCCGAATTCGAGAATTGCCCAGGGAATTACAACCAAAGCCACAGTCAACAGCATCATCGTCGACGCGGCAAAACCCTGACCCAGATTGTTTGCTCGGAACATCATGTCGTAGACATATTTCGCTGGGACTTCTGTCGAGACACCCGGGCCGCCGCCTGTCTGGGCGACGATGAGGTCATAAATTTTCACAATACCTGTGACGACCAAAACCAATGTCGTGATAAAAACCGGTCTCATCATTGGGATGACGATAAATATGTAGGTTTTCCAAGCAGGGATTCCGTCGATACGCGCTGCTTTCCAGACCTCCTGATCTACACCACGTAACCCGGCGAGCATCAGCACCATAACAAGACCGCTGCCTTGCCAAAGCCCAGCGATCAAGACCCCGAATATTGCGATGTCTGCGTTGTAGAGAGGATCGAACGCAAAGCTTTCCCAACCCAGTCCTTGAACAATGCTCTGGATTCCAAAATCGGGGTTTAGGATCCATTGCCAAACCAGACCAGTAACAACAAAGCTAAGTGCGTAGGGATAGAGAATGATGGTGCGAACGGTGTTCTCAAACCGGATTTTTTGATCAATCAATGCGGCTAGAATGAAGCCGATGACAAAAACCAGCACCAGCATACACAGGCCATAGATGATCAAGTTCTCGATCGAAACAAGCCATCTGTTGGTCGACCACAGCCTTTCGTACTGATCTAACCCAACCCATTTGAGCCGAGGTAACAGGCCAGATTTCGTGAAGCTGTAGACAACAGTCCAGGCCGTGCCGCCAACAAATACAAAAAGCGCTGTTACGATCATCGGGATCGCCGCTATTTTTGCTGACTTGTTGCGAAACAATTGGCTCGGGCGCCCGTTGCTCATGCGCTTTCCCCAACTCAAATATTGAACGGTAGTTTGCGGTCGACCCACCTTTTTGGTTGATCGACCGCGCTTCTGTTTATTCGGCGTTTTCGATAATCGTCACGAATTGCGCCTGAGCGTCCTCAGCCGTTATCGAAGGATCAGCGAAGAATTCGACGAAGAGCGTGCTGATCTGGTCGGCCGTGTCAGGCGTGTTCAGCATCGCTGTGTCAGGCAGCAGGGCGCCTTCACTCAGAAGTTTCAGGCCCTTCTGCATGCAGTCGTTTGCAGTCGACAAATCAATATCACCGCGAACAGGCAGCGAACCTTTTTTCAAATTGAACGCCACTTGCGTTTCAGGTTTCAGCATCAGTTTTGCCAATTCAGTCTGCGCTGCGACTTGCGCTTCATCTTCCAACACCGGGAAATAGAAGGCATCACCGCCGGTGCTCAGCAGCTCGGTCATGCCCAAACCGGGCAAGCAACTATAATCTTCACCGGCGACTTGTTCAGCCATGGCAAATTCACCTTGCGCCCAGTCACCCATGACCTGACCTCCGGCCTGCCCGGTGATTACGAGATTAGTTGCGTCATTCCAGTTTTGTACCGTTGATTCTGCGGCCATGGCGCGCGCTGTTTCAGCCGCTTTGAAAACTGCTGCCACATCCTCGCCCCCGGCGATCTCAACATTTTTGTCGCCGTACACAGACATAAACACGTCATTTGATACCAAAGCGGCAAAAAGAACATTAAACAGCCCGCGCTGTTGCCAACCTTGTTGTCCCAGCGCCAGAGGGAGCTTTCCAGCCTCCTGAAGTTTTGGCGCGGATGCTACGAATTCTTCCCAATTGGTGGGAACCGGCAGTCCTGCATCTTCGTAGGCTTTGTGCGACAACCATATCCACTGCCAAGAGTGAATATTTACAGGCGCGCAATAAATGCGCCCGTCTACGGTGCATGCGTCAAGCAATGTCGAAGGGTTTACGATATCCTTCCAACCCTCTGCCTCGGCAATATCCGTGATGTCGCGTAAAAGACCTGCTTCAATCAATTCTTCGGCCTGACGCCCATGGTTGAACTGGAAGGCGCCCATCGGATCTCCGCCGGTCAATCGACTGACCATTACTGCCCTCGCCGCCTCTCCGCCAGCGATTGCCGCGTCAACCCAAGTGTTTCCCGATGCATTGAATGCGTCTGCGAATTCCTTCACCGCCGCAGCTTCGCCACCAGAAGTCCACCAATGCATGACTTCCAGCTCGGTAGCAGCAGCGCTGGACGCCGCGACAATCGCTGTTGCTGATAACAGCCCTTTGACCCGATTCATGTCTTCCTCCCAATCTATAACGTTATAGGCCGATCTATAACGTTATAGTTAATGCTTGCAAAGGCTTTTTTTAGACGGCTATATATGGACCGCGCTCTTGCGGAGGAACGACGGAACTTGAATACCGAGCCTCAATTATTGCCTTCACGGAGTTGATCGGAATGCGACGAACGACAGCAGATCTTTGCAATTTGAGTTCCGACGAGCTCAAGGCACTCGTCCGTCCCGGCGAACGTCCGACTTTGAAAACAATTGCAAGAATCAGCGGCTTGGCCGTCGCGACCGTGTCACGTGCGTTGGGCGATGCACCGGACATCAGCAGCGACACCAAAGAGCTTGTTCGAACCATAGCTCAAGCCATCGGATACGTCCCCAACCGGGCCGGCGTCCGACTGCGCACAGGCAGAACGAACGTCATAACATTGGTCGTTCCTGCAGAAGGCGAAGTCATAAACAACGCTTCGAAATTGACGAATTCAATTGCTCTGGAACTTCGGGGCACTCAATTTCATCTAAACGTGCTGCCGTGGTTTCCAGACGAAGACTCACTTCGCCCCATCAAATATATCGTCGAAACCCGCTCGGCAGATGCCGTGATCTTCAATATGACTGAGCCCGAGGACCCCCGAGTCGACTATCTTTTGAAGCGAAATTTCCCTTTCGCGACCCACGGACGCACTATTTGGTGCGACCGACACGCATACTATGATTACGACAACACAGCTTTTATGCACGTCGCCCTTAAGCGGCTTGCTGCGCGCGGCCGCAAAAATGTATACGCAATGTTGCCTCCCTCAAGTCAAAACTACTCGCAAGATATGTTGCGCGGATTGGAACAGGCGGCTCCGAATCTGGGCCTTACTTTTCGAGTGGCGCAGAACGTGGACAGTGATCAATCTTCCGACGACATCCGTCATTGGATCAAGCGCAGATTGTCAATTTCACCTGATATCGATGCCATCATCTGCTCATCGTCAAAGGCAGCGATGGCCGCTATTGTTGCAGTTGAGCAAAGGGGCAGACGTTTAGGGCAGGACATTGATGTATTCTCAAAGGAGGTTGTCCCAATATTAAAGCTGTTTCGCGAAGATATCCTTGTCGAATTTGAAGACGTTGGAACCGCGGGTAGCTTTCTTGCGAAAGCAGTTATGAGGCAACTACTACAGCCAAGCCAACCGCTCATGCAGAAGCTCGAGGTCCCAGCAGACGACTAGTACCGGTGTGAATTACATAATGCCGAAGAGATGAAGTTTCGTTTCGGTAAGTCGCAAGACCAACGTTTGGTCCTTTGGGGCGGCGTACCTAAAACATTTGAAGGACGAAACTTTGAGCCATGGACGAACGGAGCTCTGAAGTGATGCGCAAAACGGCATTCCTCAAGTTACTTGCGCGACCATACGAAGTCTTTTCATTTGAGTCATGGCGCACATCAATATTCGCTCCAAGATATTGCCCCTGGCTACTAGTTGAACGCCAACTTCCCTTCTGAATGCAGTCTGCGAAACGCTTCCAACGTCCAACGGATTCCTTCTGCAGGTTTTACCGAAGGATAGTCCCCAAGATAATCTCTGATTGGCTGGTCACTCAGGTCAGCTGGTACCGGCAACATATCACCGGTCGTGGTGATCTCGTGTGCTGGATCAAGGCTGGAAAGTATCTCCAGCCCTTCTTCGACAGTCATGCAGGTTCCATTTAGGTCAAAAACAACGGCTCTTTCACCATCTTTGCTCACGGATGCTATGAAAGCTGATGCAGCTTCACCTGCGTAAAGCCAACTCAATGGTCCTCCGTAAGAAATTCGAAATGGTTTACCGATGACAGAATGCGCCAAGCCCACGCTGAACTCTGACGTCATCCCTTGGTCGCGCCCTACCCCGTAAACAACGTTTGGACGAATTCCCACCGACGGCACCCCCCAATCAAGCGAATAAACTTCTGCAGTGTATTCATTCGCAAGTTTGTATGCGCCATAAAGCGTGGCAATTGTCGGTCCGCCCGGCGGCATTCCGTGGACAGCAGACGAGCTTGCGTAAGCAAGCCTTTTCAACCCATGTCGGCGCGCGACTTCAAGAACATTTATTGTTCCTTCTACATTCACACGAGCGCCCAACGCCGGGTCAGCTTTGCAAAAAGGGATCATCAATCCAGCAAGGTGAATCACGGCGGTAACATTGTGCCTACCGCAAGTTTCGTAGAGCTGATCCTGATTTGATATATCGCCGACTTCCCAGGTTACGCAACTTGCAGCCTCGTCATCAATCAGAAGTGACAATCGCCTTCGATCTTCGCGAAGATCGAAGGCCACGACCTTGGCGCCAGAGTTTGCAAGGATCGCAACAACCCACGACCCAATACACCCTCCTGCACCGGTAACCAGTATGGTTCCAGTTACCCGAGATGGTTCGATCAAGAATGGTTCGGTCAGAGAATCCAATTTTCACAACTCCCGAAGTTTCCAAATCTAATATGGAAGTGTTAATTACGTTAGTCGACCCACAAGAAATCAGATCGTTTTGGGCGACAAGCGCCGATCATGTAGGCCCTTCAACGGCGGAATATGCACGCCCACCAAACCGATCATGAGCGCAAGAGATATTCCTGGTCAAAGCAACCAGGTAAAAGACTCCAACGTCTACAGCCGATGCAATAGTACATAAAACATTGTTGGAAAAAATTACTCTGTCAAAAAATGGCGACCCCGGCAGAACTGCCCAAGGTCACAATTTCCTCAAGGAAATCAAACAATGGACTGGGACACAACCGGTGTTTTCGGTCCTAATCGGAACAATGGGTTACAAACCCCGCTGGGACACAAATTTGACGACGATGCAATGAAAAACCCCGGCGCGACGGCAATCGCAACCGGGGTTCGGAGTTTGTTTGAAACTGGTCGGTTTCTCCCTGAGTATACTTCATCTTTCCCCATTTGGGCAATCCATAGGGGGGCGTTGTGATGGACGGATCTTTCACCGAAAGCCCACTGGATAGCGCACTGCGGCTCGCAGACACCCACGGATGGTACGTGTTTCCGGTCAAAGTGACACCGTTGCCAAACGGTAAGTCCAATAAATCCCCGCTGATCAAGTGGGGTGATGGCGCAAGCAATGATCCGGACGTCATTGAAGCGATGGTCACGAGTAAAAAGGGCGTTCCCGCTTGGGAATGCGCGACCCATGTTGGCGTCAATTGTAGGCGCTCTGGCGTGTGGGTGATAGATGAGGACGCGGAAGGCGCGGCAAACTCATTAAACCTCCCTGAAACGCTGATTATGTCCACTCAGCGCGGACGGCATTTCATATTCACAGCTGCGGACTTCGACCAGCGCAACACACAATCAGACCCAGCACTTGGCGTCGATATTCGGGCCAATGATGGGATGTTTGTGGTCTATGGGCATGTGCTTCATGACGCAGAGATAGCGCCCTGGCCTTTTGAGTATGTGATTGGGGCGAAAAGCACCTCCGCGAAGACAGACAGCGATTTTCGGTTCGACACAGGCGGCGCCCGTAAGACCGTCGCGGATTACAAACGTCTGTTTGAAGAGGCCAGCATTGACGGCAAAAAGCATGCGGCGACCCGCGACATCGCAGCATCGCTCGCGGCACAAGGTGTTTCAGAGGCCATGGTAACTGCCGTCATCCAGGCGGTGTGCCCGGTTTGGGACGACAACCTGCAAAACAGCATAACCTCAGCCTTCAAAAAGTACCGAGGCAACACGTTCCGCCACACGGGCATCGATCTGATCCGCGACAGTAAGGATCGCCCCATCTGGAACGCGGCTAATGCTGAACGGTTGTTAACCGGGCATGAAGATTGGCAAGGCGTCTGGAGCTTTAATAAGTTCACAGGACAGCGCATGCGCGACGGGCGCGACTTGGAGGATGACGACTACCAAGATGTAACGGCCTGGTTTAACGCCAATGGGTTTCCAAGAGCTACGCAGCAGATTGTCGTTCAGGCTGTGCGCAAGGTTTGCAGAAATCAGACATTCAATCCTGTGACGGAGTATCTATCCAGTCTCAAGTGGGACGGTACTGAACGCATCGGCACATGGCTGACGAAGTACTGCGGCGCAGATGACAGCAAATATGTCCGGGAAGCAGGTGCGAGGTGGCTGATCTCAGCCGTCGCACGCGCCAAGCAACCCGGCTGCAAGGTGGACGCCATGCTGGTGCTGGAAGGGCCGCAGGGTGCGCGAAAATCGTCAGCCGTGCGCGCCCTGGCCGGGCCTGAGTGGTTTGGCGACAGCCTGCCAGACATGCATCACAAAGATGCCTCCAGCTATATACGTGGCAAGTGGATCATTGAGATCGCGGAGCTGGTTGCGGCGCGCAAGGAAATTGAAGCCGTTAAAGCGTTAATGTCGCGCCAGGAAGAATGTTTCCGGCCTGCCTACGGGCGGGAAGAAATCAAAGAGCCGCGCCGCTGCGTCTTTATCGGCACCACCAATCAGGACAACTACCTGCGCGACGAAACTGGCAACCGGCGGTTCTGGCCAGTCAAGGTTGGCACCATTGACGTGGATGCCATCACGCGCGACCGCGACCAGCTTTGGGCCGAGGCTGCCCACCATTTCAACAATGGTGAACGGTGGTGGCTGACCGGCGAAGCAGAAGTCGCGGCCCGAGAAGCGCAAGGGGATCGGTTGGACATCGACCCGTGGATGTCTGACGTTGAAAACTTCGTAGCCAACAAGGACATCGCCTGCCCGCGCGAAATCCTGAGGATAGGCCTTCAAAAAACACCCGATCAATGCACTCGGTCGGACAGCGACCGCGTTGTGCGCTGCCTCAAAGTGCTTGGCTTCGAACGCGATGGGCGGATGACTTCCGGCGAGCACAAAGGGCAAGCCCGCTACGTACGTAGCGGGGAACGGAGCAATGGTGAATGGAAGTGAACAACGCGGTGAATAGAGGCGATATGTTCACCCATTTTTGGTCGTGAGTGAATGGGTGAACGGCATTCCTTAACACTTTATGAAAGTGGGTAACTTATTGATTTTCATAGGGTAGGGGGTGAATGGAGATATGGGTAATAGTACCAATAAAATAGGTTGGAAATCCTGTTCACCCGTTCACCCCACCAACGCCGATCGAGTGCGGCAGCTGGCAAAGGAAAAGCTGACGGTCACCAATTTCAAATTGCTCAAGTGCCTGCTGACCGAGTTGGGCGCAACTCCGCCCTGTTTTCAAGTGTGTTTCTGTCAATTGTCCAACTGGGGTTTGGCATGTTGCGAATTCAAGGGCGTTTTTCGCTAGATCAATGGTTTAGCGTTGGTCAATGCCTGAGTTCACCGGCCAGCAAAGGGGGTACTTTTGAATGCATCGAAACAAGCGCAATTCAGTGAACTTGAGTTCACTCGTCTCGATGCACTTGCATTAATCACAGCATTAAAAGCAGCCATTCATCCAACCCGCAGCGAATGACCGCTCCGAGCCCAGAGCGGAAGTGCTCTGGCTAAGACTTGTGCGCCGCGCTTCTGTTGCTTGACCCCAAAGACTGGCTTACTCAGAGCGAGACCATAAGGACAAAGCACATGCCAAAAAACAGCTGGAAGATTGCAGTCATCCCGGGCGACGGGATCGGGAAAGAGACGACGCCGGAAGGTATTCGTGTTCTGGAGGCCGCCGCGAAACGGTTTGACCTGGGATTTGATCTTGACGATCACGGCTTTGCCTCCGCCGACTATTACACCAAGCATGGGCAAATGCTTCCAGACGATTGGAAGGATCATCTGGGTGGAAGTGATGCACTCTTTTTTGGGGCAGTCGGATGGCCTGAAGTTGTGCCCGATCACGTCTCGCTTTGGGGATCGCTCATCCAGTTTCGGCGCGAGTTCGATCAGTATGTCAGCCTGCGCCCCGCGCGCGCCATGCCTGGCGTGCCGCTGCCATTGGCGGGTCGCGGACCCGGGGACATTGACATGATGATCGTGCGCGAGAACACCGAAGGCGAATATTCGTCGATCGGTGGTAAGATGTTCCCCGGCACGGATCGAGAGATTGTTCTGCAAGAGTCCGTCATGAGCCGGGTCGGTGTCGATCGCATCCTGAAATATGCATTTGATCTGGCGGCAAAACGCGGCAAGCACCTGACATCTGCCACTAAATCCAACGGGATCTCGATTACGATGCCGTATTGGGACGAGCGGGTCGCCGAGATGGCGGCGCACTATCCCGACATTAAGGTCGATAAATATCATATCGACATTTTGACCGCCCAATTTGTCCTGCACCCAGACTGGTTCGATGTTGTCGTGGCGTCCAACCTGTTTGGCGACATCCTGTCTGATCTGGGCCCGGCCTGCACAGGTACAATCGGCATTGCGCCGTCGGGAAACATCAACCCGGAAGGAACGTTCCCATCTCTCTTTGAACCAGTCCATGGCTCTGCGCCGGACATCGCGGGACTTGGTATCGCCAACCCGATCGGTCAGATATGGGCGGCGGCCATGATGCTGGAACATCTGGGTGCGCCCGAGGCCGGCGCGTCGATTGTGTCGGCTATTGAGCGGGTCTTGTCGGAGGAGGCTTTGCGCACGCCCGACCTTGGAGGGCCAGCCGACACCAAGACATGTGGCGCGGCAATAGCGGATGCCGTTTTGGAAGGGTCGTAAGTGGTCGCGTCCGCTTTCCTTAAAGGCTTTGACGTCCAACGGGTCGAGTTACCTGATCTTGCCATTAACTACGCCAGTGCAGGGACAGGATCGCCGATCTTGCTGCTGCACGGCCATCCACAAACCCATATAGTCTGGCGCAAGATTGCCCCGCGCCTTGTGGAAGCCGGCTATCAGGTGATCGCTCCTGATCTCAGGGGCTATGGCGACAGCAACAAGCCGGAAAGCGATCCCTCGCACCTTCCATATTCCAAGCGGGTCATGGCAGCCGACCAGATCGCCTTGATGACGCATTTGGGCCATGACACGTTTTCCGTCGTTGGCCATGATCGTGGAGGCCGGGTGGCCCATCGCCTCGCGCTTGATTTTCCGGATGCCGTTGAACGTCTGATCGTTCTTGATATTGCCCCGACTCTCACGATGTACGCGCAAACCAATCAGGAGTTTGCGACGCGCTATTTCTGGTGGTTTTTCCTGATCCAGCCGGACGGATTGCCGGAAAAAATGATCGCCTCGGATCCTGAGTATTTCTTGCGCAGACATATCGCGAGTCAGGTCAAGATCGACGGGTCCGTGGACGAGGCTGCGATCGCCGAGTACCTGCGCAGCTACAGGGATCCGGCGACACTTCATGCGATTTGCGAAGACTACCGCGCGGCGGCGAGCATTGATCTGGAGCACGATCGGGAAGATATTGCCAGTCGCGTCAACGCTCCGCTGTTGGCCATATGGGGCGCGCAAAGCGTTGTTGGAGAGCTTTATGACGTCGAGGCGACCTGGCAGGAAAAAGCCAACCACGTCTCGAGTGCCGCCCTGCCATGTGGACATGCAATCCCCGAGGAAGCGCCAGCAGAATTAACTCGGCATATTCTTAGGTTCCTTGCGGGGTAAAGCAACGGCGCCTGTTCCACCGTATACCGCCATTGTCGTTGCAATCAGCAAGTTCCGCTCCGTCCGCAGAGCGGTCGCTAAAGATGTTTCTGCTGAACGACCGCTCTGAGCCCTAAGCAGTCTTTGAGTTTGTTAGCTAGGGTCGAAACGTACGCACCAGACTCACGCCTGCGTCGGTGAGGTCGGAAAAGCGTGCAAGAATGTGTTCCCGCGCAAGTTTGGGAGGATCGTCAAAATTCTCATCAAGCGCTCGGATCAATCGCATAATGCGGCGTTTATGAACACCTGTAACCGCCTGAAGCGGATCTGCGATAACGCCGGCAAACGTGGTCACAATCGATGCGCCAGCTGCGAGTGCAAAACCAATGGAAACGACGAACCACAGCGGTACTTCCGGAGGAAAAACGCCATACCAAACGCTTCCAAGACGCTGTCCGAACAGAAAACTCTCGCTTGCGGCCGTTGTCCTTGCGACATCCGATACGATCGGAGCCATCGAAACCACGCCAGGGGTCGCTGTTTCGAAGACAATGAGCCCGACACATAGAAACATTACTGAGGTGAATATTTCCGAGATGGCGTTGCGAACGTCTGCGTATTCCTCAACAAGCCGTTTTTGATGAGGTGTTGTTTGGCTTAAGGGTTCGCATCTTTCTTCCATCACTTCAGCCCATATGGAAGCTTCCACGGCCCTTGAGACGGATGAGCGGAAAAAAACGCGACGGCTGCTGAGCCAACTCGACATCCTTCTAAAGCCAACACCGCGAAGTATGAGTGCGGCAAGACGCACCAGCAAAAACAGGGGGGCCAAAGCAACATTTGTTGGAGAACGAACAAGATCCCAGCCAAGAGCGTGACAATGTAGTTTAAACGACCCAAGAAAACCGTAATGCCTCTCAACGAACGCTTGCGTCAAAACGGCATCCTTTGCATGCGCTGTATTTGTCCTGTTCATCGCAGTGCAGGCTTCCTGATCGCTTCAAAGGCTATTACCAGTTACATGTAGTTGATGCTGGTCACACAACCAAGAAGCAGACATCACTTTGCCAAAATGGCATAAGCTGTTTGCCCTTCACATGCAGCAACGCTGCGCATGGCAGCTTCCTCCGCAATGTAGACGTTCCCCTTGATCGAGCGAAAGTCCGTACCGAGCCCAAAGGCGACGTAGATTATGAGCGCAGCATTTGTCGTTTTAGGGCGGAAACCGACCATTTGCTGCGTGCATGAGCCTGTAAGCTCGAACAGTCGGAAGCAGACATTCAAGTGACCTTGAAACCGGATTTTAATCTGCGCGAGTGAATGACGCCGGAGATTGAAAAAATAGATATTGTGCAGAGTTTTCCGGATTGTGATTAAGGTCTCTTGCCCAGCACTTCATTGTCTGGTCGAGTAGATGTTTATTCTGATGATTTTTTCGTTTCCTGGCCAATATTTTCGAACATATGCCACTAACGTTCACCGCGTCGGTAGGGTGCCATCAACGCCGCGGGTACTTCGGCTCTGCGGGCGACAAGGACGAGCGCAACGATCGAAAGTACATACGGCGCCATAAGGAACAACTGATATGGCACACCCTCAACCGTTGTCTGCAATCGCAGTTGGTAGGCATCGAAGAAAGCGAACAACATCGCGCCAATCAGAGCCTTACCGGGCCGCCAGCCAGCGAAGACAACCAATGCAATGCAGATCCAACCGCGCCCCTGCACCATGCCCGGGAAAAAGCTGTTGAACGCCGTTGTGGTCAGAAAGGCCCCGCCCACCGCCATCAAAGCCGACCCGACAACAACCGCGCCGATACGGATACGGATCGGGTTCAGCCCCTGCGCCTCAACCGCATGAGGGTTCTCACCGGTCATACGAATGGCCAACCCCAACGGCGTGCGGGCAAGAACGTAGGCCATCACAGCCACCGCAATGAGCGCCAGATAGGTCGGTAGAGCCTGGGAAAACAAAATTGGACCCAGAATGGGTAGATCGGACAGCCCTGGAACATTGAGCGGCTGGAAGGCCTCGATCGTCGGGGGCAGATCTCCCACTTCAACAAGCAATCTGTACAGGTAATAGGCCAAAGCAGATGCAAACAGCGTTATGCCCAGCCCTGAGACGTGTTGCGAAAGCCCAAGTGGAACTGTCAGCATGGCATGAAGCAATCCCATCACCGCGCCGCATAGCGCTGCAATAATGAGGCCTACAAGCAATGGTGCGCCCATGTAGACTACAAGCCAACCGCTCATCGCCCCCATGGTCATGATCCCCTCGATTCCCAGATTGAGCACGCCCGAACGTTCGCAAAGCAACGCGCCAAGAACACCAAATATGAGCGGTGTCGCAATACGCAGCACGGAAGCCCAAAGACTGGTATTCATCAGCAGATCAATTGCATCACTCATCGGCGCACCCGGTAGGTTGTGAAAAGAAGGGCCACGATCATGGTGAGCAGGCACAGTGCCACGATCACATCGGCAATGAAACTGGGAACACCTGTCGCACGGCTCATGGCATCGGCCCCGACAAAGACGGTGGCGACAAAAACAGCGGCAGCGACCACTCCGGCCGGATGCAAAGCGGCGAGCATAGCGACGACAATGCCCGCATAACCAAATCCGGGGCTCATGGTGGTGGTGACCCCCGCAGTGACCCCCATGACTTCGACAGACCCCGCAAGCCCTGCCAGCGCGCCCGAAAGCAGGGCCACACCCATGATCGTTTGGGGCAGGGAAATTCCGGCAAAGACAGCGGCACTGGCGTTTAAGCCTGCGGCGCGTGTTTCAGCACCAAAAACAGTACGCGCAAGGATCAGCCAAACAGCGCCTGCTGCAGCGATTGCAACAAGCAGCCCGATGTGAAGACGTGTACGGGGGATCAGATCCGGAAGGCGGTAATCCCCGTCTACGGGCACCGAAGAGGGCCACCCAAATGCCAGCGGATCACGCATAGGACCCTCAATCATGAGGCCAACGAAAAGGATCACGATGAAATTGAGCAGCAGGGTTGTCACCACCTCATCTACGCCGAAACGCAAGCGTAAAAAGGCAGGCCCTGCCAACAGGGCCGCGCCCGCCGCCATGCCTGCCAACATCAAGATCGGAACACCGATCCACCCTGGAACCCCAAGTGAATGACCGATCCAAGCGGTGATCAGCGCCCCAACAAAGAACTGTCCCTCGGCCCCGATGTTCCAAAGTCGCGCTCGGAAGGCGACAGCTGCGGCAAGCCCAGTAAAGATAAGCGGAGTGGCGCGGGTCAGCATCTCGGCGATGGAAAGGCGCGAGCCGAATGCGCCATTCACCATTTCGCCATAAGCCGTTAGCGGATTTACGTCAGCAGCAGCGATGAGACCTGCGGCCAAAAGCAATGCAGTAAAGATCGCGGCCAGTGGCGCAATGATCGCAAGGTGCAGCGGCACATGTGAGCGTCGTTCAAGCCGCATCATCATTTTCCTTCCAGACACCTGCCATCATCAGGCCAAGGCGTTGTGGGTCGGCTTCATCAGCGGATATCGGTTCTGACAAGCGAGCTTTTACGATGGCCTGTATTCGGTCTGACAGGGCCACAGCTTCTTCCAATTCTTCCGAGATGAGCAGGATCGCGGCACCTTCGGCCCGTGCTGCCAAAAGCTCGGCATGAACCGAGGCAATTGCCCCTTCATCAAGACCACGCGTCGGCTGGTTTGCGAGCACAAAACGCGGCCCATTGGTCAGGACCCGGCCAAGGATCAGCTTTTGCATATTGCCGCCGGACAGCAGCCTTGTTCGCGTGTCGGGGCTGGCGCCGCGGATATCAAAACGTTCGATCAGTCCCGCAGTGTAATCCCGGGCGGCGCGTTGTCGAACAAAGCCGCGGTGCGAAAATTCCGGTGTGCGCAAGCGCTCAAGCACCGCGTTTTCCCACAAACTCAATTCGCTCACAACGCCTTCTGCATGCCGGTCTTCAGGCACCCTGCCTGCGCCCGCGCGGATCATGCCGCGCGGACCCAGATGGCCGATATCTTCGTTCAAGAGTGTTAACTGACCCGCACTTGGATGTACCAATCCTGACAGCAGCCCACCGAGGGAGGACTGACCATTGCCTGAAACGCCAACTATACCAAGGATTTCACCGGCATGGACAGCGAAAGACACATCATCCAGCCGCAACTCACCGTCTTCTTCCACGCTCACATCGTTTGCGATCAGGACTGGCGCTCCAATCTCATGGTCTTGACGTACGGGACGCTCCACCCTGCGGCCAACCATCAGTTCCGCCAACTCTTCAGGTGTGGTTTCAGGTGTTTTGCGTTCTGCAACTATCTTGCCGCCACGAAGCACCGCCACACGGTCAGAGGCTGCCATGACCTCATGCAGCTTGTGGCTGATGAAGATAAGCGAGAGGCCCTCTTTCGTCATATCGCGCAGCGTTTCGAACAGGCGTATCGCCTCGGGCCGGGCTAGAACGGCAGTAGGTTCATCCAAAATCAAAATACGCGCGTCGCGATAGAGCGCTTTCAGAATCTCGACCCGTTGACGTTCACCAACGGAAAGCGACCGAACCTTGGCCTCTGGATTTACAGGCAGGCCGAACCGCTCTGAGATCTGCAACAATTTCTTGCGCGCCTCGCCACGAGCAGAACGGGTGCGCGTCAGCGGTTCGGAACCAAGCATTACGTTTTCAAGAACCGTGAGGTTGCCCGCAAGCGTGAAGTGCTGGTGTACCATTCCCACACCCACCTCGATCGCTGCACGTGGCAGACCCGGGGGCAGCTCTTTGCCAAACACCCTGACAGAGCCTTTATCCGCTGCGTAATGGCCGAACAGGATATTCATCAGCGTCGTCTTACCCGCACCATTTTCGCCCAACAGAGCAAGAATTTCCCCTTCTTCTAGTGTGAGGGTCACATCGTCATTTGCGGTAAGCGTTCCGAAATGCTTGGTAATGCCGTTTAGTTCCAGAACCTTGGTCATGCGGGCAGGCCTGCGATTGGGTGCGGAAAATGGATTGCGGGCGCGCGGGCTTCGATAAGTGCGCCAAGTTTCAGGAGCGCAAAATCCGAGCCGGGGGAACCAATCAGCTGAATGCCGAGTGGAAGACCATTTGCCATGCCAAAAGGCAGCGCCAAAGCTGGCAAGCCCGCTACATTTGCAAGTGCGGCGTTCGGGGCAAAAGCCTCGAGCCGCGCCATGTGATCGTCTGGGGAGGAGCCGGACAGATCCAAAGTGCCTACAACGGGCGGTGCAGACGAGAGGATCGGCATCAGGACAGCATCGGCAGACTTGAAAAGCTTGCGAGATCGATTTGTCAGACGTGCGAGCTGTCGTGAGGCCGCAAAAAGCGCTGTGGCCGGTGTCGCACGGCCCTCGGCGGCCATGGTCGCGGCAAGTGGTGGAATCCTATCATCAGAGATACTGAGTGCAGTCAGCCACTCGGCCAAGGAAACAGCTAGTATGGTCCGGGCGATTGCGTGAGCCTCATCCCCCAATTGGTCGGGGGCATGAATATCGCACACCTTACAGCCTGCATCGTGCAGCGCGTCGGCAGCACTTTTCGCAGCCTTGCGCTGGTCAGCACCGCAACGCTCCGGCAATGCCAATGCGACGCGGGGGCGTTCTGGCAGATATACCGGGGCCATGGGCTGGGCTACCGCGTCAAAGGCGGTCTTTACGTCGCGGACCGACCGCGCAAGGACCAGCTCAGACGCAATGCCCATCAGGTGATTGGCAAAATCAGGGCCTCCGGGCACCGCGCCACGAGAAGGCTTGAGCCCGGTCAAGCCGCAACACGCAGCGGGAGCCCTGATGGACCCGGCTGCATCCGTGGCATGAGCAATTGAAACAATACCAGCAGCAACCGCGGCTGCGGCGCCACCGGATGAACCACCGGGTGTCAGAACGGGGTTCCATGGATTGCGGGTCGCAGCCATGCCATCGGGTTCGCATGTCAGGGAAAGGCCAAACGGGGGTGTTGAGGTTAAGCCGAAAGGGATCAGGCCGGCTCGGCGAAGACGTCGCAGCAGGTGGCTGTCACTTTCGGGCTTACGACATTGCGCACGGATTGCCGCGGATCCTGCCGCCGCAGGCAGCCCTTTTGCGAAACCGCCGAGGTCTTTCACCAAAAACGGAACCCCATGAAATGGCCCGCGCTGGTCTGGTGGCAAAGTGTCTGCAACCTTTGCCCCATCGCGGGCCATATCTTCGTCCAGATATACCACGGCCCCCAAATCCGCGCGTGCGTGGCAGGCGGCAAGGCTGGATTCCATCAGTTCGCAGGCAGAGATCTGCCCTGCCGTGATGGCAGCTGCAAGAGCTGTGGCATCGGTCACGTTAAAGCCCTCGGGATCAGGAGGGCTCGCTTTCATCAATCGGAACGTCCCATTCACCGGATTGAATTGCGGCCTGTTTGGCCTCCATCCCCGGAATGGCGTCGGCGGGTACTTCATCGGCGACATAGATCAGCTCATTGCCGCCAAGCGCCATAAAGGAATATTCCGTGTAATTGCGCCCCGTTGGATTACCGGCCTGAACATCCGCCACGATGGCCTGGATGGTCGGACCGTAATTCCAGATTGCATTGGCAAAGACCGTGCCCGGGTATCGCGGCGTATAATCGATGAGTGAACCGATGGCCTTCACACCTCGCGCTTGGGCCGCATCCGCAGTGCCAATGCGCTCACCAAACAGAATGTCTGCGCCCGCATCGATCTGGGCAATCGCAGCTTCCTGCGCGCGGGCCGGATCGAACCATGCACCGATAAAGCCGTTGACGAAGGTGGCGTCTGGGTTCACTTCGCTTACGCCCATGCGGAAAGCATTGATCAACAGGTTCACCTCGGGGATCGGATAGCCACCGACCGAACCATAAACATTGCTTTCTGACATTTGGCCCGCGAGCATCCCGGCCAGATAGGCTGCCTCGTGGTTGCGGGTGCCAAAGACACCAAAATTGTCACCTTCCGGCCCGCCGGAAGACCCCATCAGAAATGCGGTGTTGGGGTAATCACCCGCCACTTCGCGCGCTTCGCGTTCCACAGCGTAAGATTCGCCCCAGATGATTTGCGCACCACCTTCGGCATATTCACGCATCGCACGGGGATAGTCGGTCGGAGCGACGCCTTCTGAAAACTCATACTCAATCAGACCAGCATCTGCGGCCTCCTGCATAGCCACATGGATGCGACTGTTCCACGCATTTTCGACCGGAGACATGTGCACTCCGGCGACGCGGGTCGCAGATTGTGCATTCACGCGACGGACATAAGCCGGCAGGGCCAGCGTTGCCGCAGCGCCGACCATCAGTTGACGGCGGGTTGTGGTGAGTTTCATTAGTAGATCCTCTTCTGTTGGTGGCAATTCTTCTTGTTATCGAGCTTCCTGAGTATTGGGCCTGGGCGCGTAATCTGCGGGATCCAGGGTTGTGGGACGGCCGGGCAAAGAAAGCGCGGCCATTCGTGGTTCTGTGCGGGCCAGCACCTTTCCGTTTTTGATAACGGCAAGCCGGGTGGCTTTCATACGAACAGCTTCAATCGGGTCCTGCGCTTGCAGCACAACCATATTGGCAGGGCCGCCTTCGCGAATCGTCGGGTCGGGCAAGCCCATTGCTTTGGCGCCATTCTGAGTAACGGAAGTAAACGCCCACTCCATCGCTTCGCGGGATGTCATCGGCACGGCGTGCACGCCCATATGAGCAACTTCCAACATGTCGGCGGAGCCAAGCGGATACCATGGGTCCATCGTGCAATCCTGTCCGAAGGCGACATTCACACCTACCGCGCGCAGCTCTGGAATTCGGGTCAGACCCCGACGGCGTGGATAGGTGTCCGAGCGGCCTTGCAGCGTGATATTGATGAGAGGATTGGGCACTATGTTCATGCCGCTTTCTGCGATCAGCGGAATTAGCTTCGATGCATAGTAATTGTCATACGAGTGCATCGCGGTGACATGACTTGCCGTTACCCGCCCGCCAAGCCCAAGGCGCGTGGTCTCATAGGCCAATGTTTCCACGTGTCGCGACATTGGATCGTCGCTTTCATCGCAATGCAAATCCAGCATCAGACCTCGGTCCGCCGCTATCTCGGCAAGTCTCCTGACCGACCGGGCACCTTCCGACATCGTGCGTTCGAAATGCGGGATCCCGCCCACCACATCGACACCCAAATCAAGGGCTTGGATCAGGTTTTTTTCCGCGTTTTCTGCGCGGTAAAGACCATCTTGCGGGAATGCTACCAGCTGCAGATCAATATAGGGGGCGACCTGCTTGCGGACCTCCAACAGCGCTTCAACGCAAACCAAAGGTGCGGATGAAACATCCACATGCGAACGGATAGCCAATAACCCTTGCGATACGGCAAGGTCGCAATATCGCATGGCGCGGTCAATCACTGCTTCAGGTGTCAGCAGGGGTTTCAGCTCACCCCAAAGCGCAATGCCTTCCAATAGTGTCCCCGAGACATTCATGCGAGGCGATCCTAGGCTCAGGGTCGCATCCATATGGAAGTGTGGGTCGGTAAAGGGGGGTGAAGCCAAGCGCCCAGCCGCACCGATTTCTTCGCCCGCCTCAGCCTCGATCTTGGGGGCAATTTCTGCGACGCGGCCACCCTTGATCGCAATATCCAGCGGCCCTCGGCCATCTGGCAGGCGGGCTTGTCTGATGATAATGTCGAGCATTCATCCTCCCCCAAATTTGACCACATGGTAAAAGTATTCTGAAAAAATGCTATATTTTTTTACTTTGTTTCAGGAACCAGCGCATCTGATAGTCTGATGCAATTCGGATGCCTGTGAACGCGAGACCGTTAGGCGTCGATCGAATGCGAATGCCTGCAAGGCGGAATGCAAACGCAGCAATTCGTCGTATCGATGGATGGCGGCTATGGGCCAGAACCTCCAGTTTCTTGGATCGGACCGAAGATCGGCTTTGTCCGCAAAACAGACGCTCACGAAAATTCTGCGAATGACCGCACCGAGCCCAAATCGGACACCTATCCGGCTGGTACAGCTAGACAGATGTCCGAATTGGCATTCGTTAGCCAGATGTCGGGTGGGCGTAAGTTTGATCGGAATTGGCATCAGCGAGGATTGCGCCAATATCGACAAGCCCCAAATCGACGTCGGTGGCCGACGTTCCATATTTGTCGCGTGGTGGCATAGGGCGCGATTGCCATTCAGGTTGGAAGGCAAAGCTGGACACAGATCGTCCTTCAACCAGCGCACCATTTCCCGCGCCCAATGCATAGTCATAGTACAGTTTGACAATCTCTTCTTCGTTGACCTGGCCTGTGGCCTCGTGGGCCATGCAAGCGGCGTGCCATTTTTTGACACGTGCATATTCCGGCCCGACAGGCAGCTCAAAACCCTCGTAGTAATCCAGGAACCAGAAGCGTTTGAAGACAGGCGCAAATACGGCTTCGGCCAAACCGAACTCCTCAAACAAGAAGGTGCCATCCGGGTTATGTTCCATCAGAAAGTCATTCAGGTCCCGGTACAGTGAGAGCAATTTGTCATTGTGGGCCTGTTTCTGTGCCCGGTCCTGGTTCATGACATAGATATAGCCCGCCATGGTGAAGGGGCCTTCTTTGGCAATCAGCATGCTTTCGATCGCATGTTCGCGAGGATCGGCGCGGCGAAGCCGTGGCCCCTCCAGAACTTCATCAAGATAACGCAGGATCACCAGGCTTTCCTTGATGATGTGACCTTCTTCCGTTTCCAATACCGGCAGGGCGGTTGTCCCACGGGTTTTTCGCAAGAGCTCGGGGTCACGTGGTTTGGTGATGTCGACAACTCTGAACTCGACCGCGTTCTGCAAACCGCGAAGTTCCAAAAGGATTTCGAGCCGTTGGGAGAATGGGCAAACTGGAATGTGATATACAATGTGCTTGTTCATGGAGCTCAATCCAATGGCGGACCGGTGAAGGTCATGTTGTGTTTGGTGGCAGAGGCTTCGATGACCGGCATATCCTCGGGGATTTGGCACTGTCCATCCGCCATGTCCTGAAAGAACCCCTCAAAGCCGCCCGGGGTCAGAATAACGAGATGGCGAGACGGTTCGTCGCCGATCACCTTGAATGTGTGTTCCTTTCCGCGCGGGATGAAGACGCTTTCCCCCGGACCCGCAATCGTCTCGATCCCTTCGATCCAGATTTTGCAGGTTCCCGTGATCATTACGAATGTTTCGTCTTCATTGTGATGAACGTGGCGGGGCGGTCCGCTGCCGACGGGCGACAGGCTGTCGACGATCGACATGGCCCCACCGGTTTCTTCCACCGTCAGGATGGTATTGTAACGGACGCCAAGCCATTCGATAGTGGCGTCATCAGTCATCAAATCTTTCATCGTTTCAGTCCCCGTTCTTGAGATGAAACGAAAGCGCTTTCGTTGGTTTCATTTTACCGGGATTATTCGGTATCACTCCAACGAAAGTTCAAAATACAGGGTATCACCAACGTGAATTTCGCAACGCTTGACCTTAATTTGCTCAGAATTCTGGACGCTATTCTTCGCGAAGGGTCGACGACTAAGGCCGGCGAAAGGCTGGGGTTGTCGCAATCTGCGGTGTCCAATGCCCTGAACCGGCTGCGACATTCCTTAGATGACACCCTGTTTGTCCGACATGGGAACAAGTTGGTCCCAACCGATTTCGCCGCTTCGATCAAAGATGGCTTGCGCGAAGAACTCAACCGGCTGGAAGGATTGCTAACCCCACCCGACGATTTCGATCCTCTGCAGGCACAGGGCAACTTCAAAATCTCGGCAAGCGATTTCTTTGCAGAACTCCTGATGCCAGCGCTTGGCGCCCACCTCAATCATAATGCACCGGGAATAACCGCCCAGTTGGTCGATCTGGTTCCCTACAATTACGTCGAAAGCCTTGACCGATATCAGGCCGACGTCGCCCTTATTCCGGATACGGAACTGCCAGAGTGGATAAATCACGAACCTCTGTTCCATTCGTCTTTTTCCGTCATTGGCAGAGCCACCAATCCCGCGCTTTCAAGCTTTGTTAGCGGCGGTGAAATGTCTTTGGAAACTTTTTGCGCACTGTCCCATGTCCTGTTTTCTCCTGAGGGCAAAATGTCGGCCATGGGGGATGCAGCCTTGGCAAAGGTCGGACGAAAACGTCAGGTCGCCATGACTTTGCCGGTGTTTTCGGGCGTGTGCAGAACCGTCAGCGAAAGCGATCTTATCGCGCTGGTGCCGACGCAACTGGCCCAAAAGGTCTCGATAGGATTTGACCTTAAACATTTCACGCCACCGTTCGAAATCGCTCCTGCCTTGATCATCGCGATTTGGCACAAAAGATCTGATGAAAATCCGATGGCAAAATGGATGCGCCAGCAGGTCTTTCAACTTATGAAGCCATTGGAAGAGAGTTAGCTACAGGTGCGGACCCTCTCGAAAGAACGGGAAGCGTCCGCTTCGTCCGCAACTCTGCTGTTCAGCAGATTTCAGCGAACGTCCACTGCCGTTCAATGCAGACCTTCAGGCGAAAATTCTCGGAATGACCACCAACAATGACCGCTATCCGTTCCTAAGCCGTCATCTGACTGAAAGACTCGGATGACTGCCTCGAGCCCATATATGCCGTCAAATGCATTTATTCGCAGGTTAGGCTCTTGCTCTGAATGCGTCGTGGGTCTCCATTGGCGTTGAGTCCTCATCAAGCAGTTTAACCTTGTGTGGTTCAAGGTTGGTCCGGTGGTAAAGCCATTTATCCATCGTGCGGGCCAACAGCGCGTCACCGCTCAGGAAAAGCCGACCAGCATCCAATTCACGTGAAATTGTGGTGCGATTCATGATGATGGCTGCGAGTGAAATGCGATCGGTCTCTACGTAAAGGTCAACGTCAAATCCGGGAATGCTGGAGCATATTTCAACATCCATCTTTGGCCTGATCAACGCCCAGTATGTATCGTACTCCAGGTTCGGGTCACTGAACCTAAACTGAATGACTACTTGGCGGTTTGGCAACTGATCTGTGGAGATCAACCCCCTCATTTGCCACATCAAGGTAGATACGTCCGTGTCCTGTAGAGCTTGCCTCGCCTCAATGTTACACTGCGCCCATTCTCCAAGCGCCAACAGGGCGGGTTCGAGATCAATTGCGCGCTGAGTGCGAAGGTAATCCACCTGGCCAGTTGCAGGATCTTCAATTCGTTCGATCAACCCCTGTTTTTCAAGCTCCTTGAGGCGCTTGGTCAATAGTGCCGGTGAGATGTTGCCAACACCGCGTTTGATGTCGTTGAAGCGGGTGGAACCAGCCCACATTTCCGAAAGTATCGGGATCGTCCAACGCGGTTCGAGGACTTCGCAGGCATGCGAGATCGAGCAGACTATTCCATATGGCTGTGTTTTCATGCGCGTATCTCCCTTTGGATCAAGACTACACGATCTGAGGCGCACCCATCCAGTTCACAATCTGTACTGGAGGCAGTTCATGATCTGCACTAGCCGCAAACCGGACAAGTTCGGCAAGCTCAGGGCATCTCGAAACCATCCAATGAGGATCGAAAAGATGACAACCTTCAACACCAACACAACCTTTTCTACCACACAAATCACTTCCTCCCTGCGCCGGTTCGCACACTGGGGTTGGTCCTACGTTGTAGAAATCCGCGCACGCCGGGTGCAGGCTGCTTCTCTGAGCCGCCTAAAAGAACGCGACCTGCGCGACATCGGCCTCATTGATAATGACATCTCCACCGCAAACCATATGCCGCTCGAAGCGGATGCTGCCTCTGCTTTGCGCCGCGCTCGTCTTGACCGTAGTAAAAATTGGTAACTTTGGCTCAAATCGAAAATGCGGGTACATCTGAGCGGCGGGTTTGTCCGCATTGCAGACATTGGGCGTAATTAACTGAATGTCCGCATCGAGCCCAAAGCGGACGGCTTGGACGCAGTTGAAAAAAATCATGGGCTTCAAAACTGCGTATTAAAGCCTGCGAAAATCTGCCACTTTGCTTGCCCAGAACCTCTGCTCGCGACGGAGTACTGCGGTTCGACAAAGACGTTGTAGGTGATCTCTTTCTTGCCAAAAACTTGCCCAACACCTAAGCCGATTGGCACATTGTAGCTGTCTGTTTCGAAGTCGTATGTCATTATCGGAGCCGACCTTAAGTATGTTCCCCCGCCGAGTTGATAGAACAGGAAAGGTTGAAAAGCTCCGATATTTACGTCTTTTGCATCACTGTCACCAGCAAAACTTGCTTGCCACGTGAGCAGGTAACCGTATTGGAACTTCGGAGACGACGCATTGAACAACACATTTGCAATGCCAGCTGACCATTTCTTTGATCCCGACCCGTCTGTCGAGCCAGTCGGAGCTGTCAATTGAGGGCCGACACCAAAGCTTAAGGCCGGATTTCCGGTATTGATCAGGTAAGCAGCAAACACATTTAGGTCACCGACACCTGTCGATTTTCCGTCCGGTCCAGGGAATGAATTGACGGGTAGAGAAGCCCTCAAAATCCAATTGTAACGCCCTACACTCACCGGTTGCGCATATCTTAGCCAAAACTGGTTACCTGTCTGATCCGTTCCGGAGATATCGCCAATGTAGTAGTTTTGCACATTGACGGCCTTGAAGTTTGCTAGGGGATTATTCGCTTGGGCTGCGGCTGACACCGCCTCGTTCTCTTGTGCTGCCGCGCGGTTAGCTGGTGCTGTTAATACACCTAGAACAACGAAAAGACTTGTGCATATCCTGACAAGGAAATCTCGGGTCGAAGCTAAAGTTGTGGAAGGCATCTTCGGGGTAGTGCCCAATTTGCTTCTCCTTGGCGAAGTCAACATCGTCACTATGAACTGCGTAATCGGGCGACTACGCGTGTTGGCGACATACGATTGAGGCAACAAAGAGCGCCTTGCTAGTTTACTTCAGGGCTAGTCAATAGGATCATTCCGACCCGTCTGCCCGGATCTTGTTCCAATCCTGTGCCATATCCACCACCATCCAACCTTTCTTGGTCGCAAGCGGCATGACTTTGTCTGTGTGTTTGTCATAGGCATACTCCCGATCTCTGTCGGTGTGATGCACCAGTATGGACATCCCGCCGCCCAATGCTGTGTTTTGCAGCATCTGTTGATCACCGTTTGAGTTTCCCGCTGCAAATATGGGTGTGCGGCCGATAACCTTTTTGATCAGGCGAGGTTTTCCATCCCAGTTGTTCAGGTGATCGACGCGATAGGTTCGTACAAACTGCGGCTCGCCGTTTTCGATTACGAATTCCTCTCGCACGGAGGTGCCGAACAGCAGCCCTATATGTTTATCCCGTCTATCCAAGCCGAAACTGTTGCGCCCATCGCGTTCATGTGGTCAGCGTGGGTAAAACCTGAAACCCGTTTGCGTGGCTTCAGATCGTGATCTCCGTCTTCAAACCAACTCATTTGTATTGCTGATGAAAGATAGTACCTACTGACTTCATCCTTCGTGCCAAACTGGTCCCGTGTTCCCTGACAGATCAGCGTTGGCGTTCGCAGACATTGTAGATGCTCGGTACGTAGCTTCTCGGGTTTGCCGATCGGGTGGAACGGATAGCCCACACAGAGCAAACCAACGACGCGTTCCGCTTCAAATAGCTCATCCGCAATCATACTGGCCACGCGCCCACCCATGGACTTTCCACCAATGATCAGCGGGCCATCAACTTTGAGCTCTTCGATTGCAGAGAGATACTCAGAGTTCAGTTTGTCTGCGCGGGGAGGGGGTTTGCGACTGCCTTCGGTTCGGCGCTGCACCATGTAGGCGAATTCAAATCGAACGATCCTGAGGTTTTGCGCTGCAAGTGCTTCTGCAATTGCTGTTATGCCAGGGGCATCCATCGGGGCGCCTGCGCCATGGGCAAGCAGAATAGTTGCACTTGCTACCTTGGGGCCGAGTTCAACGAAGTCGGTGGGCATAGTCTCGTCTGCTCTTCAGGTTCCGCCTCAGAATACTCATGCCGGCGAGGGACACACAACTTCGATCAGAGATGGCCCGTCGCTGAAGAGACCGGCGGAGAGCGCCTTTGCAAAGCTGTCCATGTCATCTGCGCGTGTCCCAGGAATACCGTGGCCTTTCGCCAGAGATACCCAGTCCAGTGCCGGGTTCTCCACGTCAAACATAGCCTGAGCATTCTGACCATAGTTCGCCACGCCGACGTTTGTGAGTTCATCGCGCAGAATTTGATAACCGCGGTTTGCAAAAACAATCACCGTGACGTCGAGATTTTCCCGCGCCATGGTCCACAGTGATTGTAGCGTATACATGGCCGACCCATCCCCAGTCAGGGCTACGACTTTTCGGTCCGGGCAGGCGGTGGCCGCACCCGTTGCGCAAGGCAAACACAGCCCAATCGCGCCGCCGGTGCCAGCGAGCAGATCATGCGGACGAGCGGTGGCTGTCGGTGGAATGACATGAAACCCGGAGGTAACAGACTCATTGCAGATGATGGCGTTTTCCGGGATCAGCGCAGCCAACGCCAAACCAACTTTTTCGAGGGTCAACTGCCCGCTGGGAATGTCCGGCAGATCGAGCGAATGGGTTTCTGCTACCGTTATGCATGTGACCCCGACCGCGTCGGCGAGCGCTTGCAGCGTCCACTCGATATCATCTGTGGGCGTACACAAGTCGGTAATGGGGCAATTCGGAGGTTCGGGCACGCTCGGTTTCCCGGGATAGGCAAAAAAGGCGACTGGCCTATTTGCGCCAAGCAGGGTAACCGAAGCTGTTGCTTTGAGCTGAGCGATCTTGGGCGATATCGGGTAGACCAGTTGGTCTAGCTTTGCTGTTCCTGCGCCTTTGGAAATGCGCGGTATCAGAGTATCGGCCAACAACCGGCACCCCGTCGCGGCTGCAATTTGTCCAGCAAGTTTGCGCTGCGGTCCAAACAGGGCTGATCCGCCAATCATCAGCACGGCGTTCGGCGTCACAAGACGGGTTGCCGCGGCCTCTATCTCGCCTATTGACGGCCGACGGAGTCTTTCTATGCTGTCCCAACGGTTTGCCGCTGCGTTCGCTTCGTTCCAAGCTGTGTCGGCAGGCAGGACAAGGGTCGCGATCTGGCCGTTTTGCGCGCGGGCTGCTTGAACCCCTGCAGCTCCATCCGTAGCTACATCGGTGGCATTGAATGACACTCGCGTCCAATGACTGACCGCTTGGCTGATACCGAGGATGTCTCCCTTCAAAGGGCTTTCGTAGCGCAGATGATGCTTCGCGTGATCGCCCACGACGTTCAAGATCCCGGACCCTGCTTTTCGGGCGTTGTGCAAATTGGCAAATGCGTTGCCAAAGCCGGGCGCAAGATGCAGCAGCGTGCCCGCAACATCACGTTTCATGCGAAAATACCCATCCGCCGCGCCCGTCGTTCCTCCTTCGAAAAGGCAAAGAATGCAATTCATCTCCGGGTGTTCATCCAAGGCAGCGACAAAGTGCATTTCCGAGGTGCCGGGATTTGCGAAAACTGTATCCACGCCATTGTTCAACAGGGTTTTTACGAGTGATTGAGCGCCGTTCATTTTTTCCTTAGCCTGATTTCAAGCGGTCATTTGATTACAATGCTCGCACGAAAAGGCTTTCTTTCTAAACATATTTTCCTCTCAATCTCGACCTTGTGGCACGCAATGGACCGTCCGGTCGAAGTCGGGCTGCAAGAAACCATGGGCAAACGCTGCAAGCCTGACTGACCCCACCCCATGATCGGCTATGTCACCGTCAAACTGGTGGAGCGCTCCCGTTCAACCGTTTTTTGAGGGCACGCTTCTACTAAATGAGCAGGGCGCGAAACGGGTTTGACCTTATGTGAGACTACCGAGTGCAACTTCGATGAGGCATGGCATTTCGGATACACCAAGGGCGCTCTGATAAACCTGGCCCGTCAACAGGGTGTTGATGTCCGGAGTGGGAGGGATGGAGAGAGGAAGTCGAAAATGTCCAATGTCAAACTCCCAGTCGTTCATAATACCCGTTCTCCCTGGAACAAGGGCAGGAGCGTTGGCCAAAAGCGCCCCTTGCTTCCCAAGCAGGTCTGGGCGATCCGAACAAGGCTCGAACTCGCTGGAAACCGCAGGGACCTGGCCCTGTTTAATCTTGCGATTGACAGCAAACTGCGCGGCTGCGACCTGCTCCGATTGAAAGTCGTCGATCTTTTTGTTGGAAACTGTGTCCGCGACCGCGTCACAGTCATTGCAAGCAAAACACAGAAACCAGTGCAGTTCGAGGTATCGGAAAACATAAGGCAGACAATCCGGGACTGGGTGTGCAGCTCCAATATGAAGGGCTGTGTGAACCTTTTTCCAAGTCGTTTGCACGATCGACCATTCCTGTCGACACGGCAATATGCAAGGATCGTCCGAGACTGGGTGGCCGGGATCGGCCTTGATCCGCGAAACTATGGCACCCATTCGCTCAGACGCACAAAGGCGGCGTTGATTTATCGAAAGACCGGAAACCTGCGCGCAGTCCAGTTGCTGCTCGGACATGCCAAAGTTGATAGCACGGTGCGGTATCTTGGCGTTGAACTTGACGACGCTTTGTGCATTGCTGAACAGATCGACATCTGACCACCCTGCGAGCGGTCGAAATGTCCGCTCGCAACCTCAAACCAGTCATCTGACCAAATCTGTCGGATGTCAGCGTTGAGGCCAAAGCGGCCGATGCCGCTGAAAAAAACTAAGCACCGACCGAGTGTATTGGGTGCACTTATTGAAGTGCCGCGAGGCTCCGTGCTCTGTTTGGAGAAAGATCCAGCGTCGCCTGATAAGCGACCGCAGCTTCATCGGGCTTTCCTAGCACCATCAACATGTCCCCCAGAAGTTCTCGAGCCGGAAGTACGTGGCCGGGCGTAACCGGACTTTTGCCAATCTTATCCTCGAGATCGGCCGCGGCAGTCTGCTTGGCCACCGCAATTTCGGCGTCACCGTTGGCCAACTCAATCCAAGCTTCAACCGTCAAAATCTGCGCTTCGGTCAATTGCGCCCAGTAGCCCTGTCCGCGGTCTTCCATCGTGGCGTGCAGCGACTTAAGTTCAGCAACCGCGCTCTGCGCGTTGTTAACATCGCCACTACGGGCTGCGCCTATACCGATGGCGAACACCCGCATAGCAACGGTTTGCGGGAATTTCTCCCATGGAATGACCGGATGCATCTCCTCTGACAACGCTGCGGCGATCTCCCATTGTTCTTGCTCCAGAGGCAGCCGAACAGGCGCAGCCGCCAGTGCATAAGCGCTGCCGAAACTGACCTGATGGTTTTGGATTGCCAGCATTTCGCCGACGAGCCTTTCGGCTTCGTCCACATCGCCAAGTTGCAAATGGCCGTAAACCATATAGTCGATGGCATGCGCATAATGGCTTTGCACAACGTCTTTGGATTGTTCAAGAGCAGCTTCGGCCGATCGGCCATTCAGATCGATTGATTTTTCCCATTCCCCTGTCCGTGTAAAGATGTGGGCGGGCATATGCAGCGCATGTGGAGCGCTAGGAGCCGTTTTGTCATAAATCTTGGCATATAGCCTGCCTCGATCCTTTAGGGGCGGATTGTCATAAGCATGGATGGCGTAATGTATGACACCGGGATGTTCTGGTACCTTTTGGTGAAGTTCGTCGAGCGTGTCTCCCACCTGCGACTTCACTTTGATCCCGTCGGAGCCCCGCGGCGCGGTTGCAAGGCGCGCCAGCGATGCGAAAGCCGCAGCGTCTACGTCGTCGGAATGTTGGTCCGCCGCAGCGATTTGTGTCTCTGCCCACGAAGTAAGCTGAGCGCGGTAGCCTTCTTGGTTCGGGGCGTAGAAAGCAGCAGCAGCATCCATCATCGCTTGTTCAAGGGCGCTTTCGGTGGACATTGACGCGAGTTTTTCGGCTGCAGCAGACCCTCTCTCTGTTTCGGCTTCACTTGGAGTGCCGGGCCAAAGAGGATGAAAGTTCGACATCGCGATACCCCATTGCGCCATAGCACATGCTGGATCTGCCGCCGCTGCCATATTGAACGCTTCTTCGGCTTGAATATACATCATGTTGTGGATGAGGTTCAGGCCTTCATTGAATGCCTGATCCGCTTTTTGGTTGCATGTCGTCTGGAAATTAGCCTCTGCTGAGACTGCGGGTACGAAAACAAAGAACGAGCTAATACAGGCGACAAGAGTATTGCGGGCTTTGGTATGCAAATGCTGCATAAATCGTCTCCAAAATTGCTATTGTTCGAAATTGTTTGAGCGTATGGCTCGGCTTCATAATACACAAAATTGTGCGATATGTCCGAACTGCCATCTGGGCAGCGATGCGCTCTGTTTCGATCGGACATGTGCTTACGCCGCGCGACCGCTTTGTCCACCTGGCAGGCGCGACCGAAGTACTTGGCAAACGACCGCTACAGACTTCTTGGCCACGAGTGGTAGATTTGGCGTGGCGGAGGACGAACAATGAGCAAAATTGCATTCGGTATGCGTGATCAGATGGACAGCATGTCCGATGATGAATTCAAAGAAGCGATGAGCTTAAGTAAAGCTGATTTTCATGACTATCTCGATAAAGCAGCCGCAGGTGAAGAGAGGTGCCAAGCCAACGTGGGCGAACCGGCTCCAGACTTTTTGGCGCACGTTTTGAGTGAGGATGGTGACGTTTCATCCGACTTACTGAAACTATCCGATCTTCGTGATGCGCCTGTCTCGTTGATTTTCGGGAGCTACACATGTCCCATATTTCGTCAGCAATCCGAGCGTATGAAGCAGTTGATTGGCGAATTCGAAAATTCAGTTCAGTTCGTCTTCGTTTACACGCTGGAAGCGCATCCGACAGACGGATGGAATACAAACTCAAATCGTGCCGACGAAATAATGTACGCGCAACCAAAAGATATGAAAGAGCGTGCCAAGGTGGCCCATGATTGGCGAAAAGCCTACAGCTTTCACAGCCAAATTGTTCTGGATTGGCCAGACAATCGGATAAATGACGATTATGCTGGAGCACCAGAGCGCTTGTATGTCCTCGACGCCAAGGGGATCGTGACCTTTAAATCCGAACAAGGCCCATATCACGATAACCACCTTGAGGATTGGGCGGCGGCATTAAGAAACGCCACGACAAGCCCTTAGCATATCCAGCGGCTTAGGTTGTGGGGAACCACAACTTCGAGCCCGGAGCGGATGTTCTCAGCGGTGCCCCGCACGTCCCAGTGATTGACCTCAAGGAGATTTTTGCAGGAGAGTCTTGGCGAGGAGGATAAAGCGGTGGAAGCCATTCTAAATCGCACGGGGTAAGCTCACGTTTCGGCAGGCTGAACATTGCTTGTCCGAGATCAAGGCTAAGAACCGCGCTGAATCAACTTAAACGCGCTGTAGCAGCAGCCTAGTCCTTCCAGAAAAACTTCTGCGGCTTATGAAGTGAATGTCCGGTTTGTCCGCAAAGTAGACGTTCAAGCAAGCTGCAGCAAATGTCTGCTTTGAGCCCAGAGCGGCCAATGCCGCAAACCGTACCAATGGCCGGAATGGGCGACACAAAACCTTCGCTACCTTGCGCGCGCGGGACAGAATCGCGGACCAAGTTACCATCAGGCGTGACGACGGAGGAGTTTAGTGTTCTATCGAAATGCTTGATTAACTTCGCGTACTAATCAAACCTGTGTATCCTCGTGAAAGCTATGACACAGTCAGCGTGGCAATGCGGAGAGGTGCGACAAATTTTGGGTAAAGGCTTCCAGCAGGGCATCACACTTAGGCACTTACGCGCACTTGTGGCGCTTGCCGATCTGAAACTGATCGCGCGAGTGTCCGAGGCCCTTGGGGTGACGCAGCCAGCCGTGTCGAAACAGATTGCCGAGTTGGAAAAGATCGTTGGTGTTCCCGTTGTCATGCGAGACCGAAACAGGTTGTACCTAACCCCTATTGGTGTCCGCCTTGCGGATCATGCGCGCCAGGCACTTAGTCAACTTGATCGCGCAGCTTTTGACATTGAAGCGATGACAAGCGGCGTTTCTGGGTCTGTCTCGATTGGCGTTGTCAGTTCGGTTGCATCCACCTTGTTGCCTGGCACCATTGCACTGTTTAAGCGCGGTACCCCGCAAGCAAACGTATCCGTTTCCGAAGGGCATTTTGTTGAACTTTTGCCACAGCTGGAGGCAGGCGCGCTTGATTTGGTGATCGCGAGGATTTGGCAGCCGCAGGAATTGGATGGCATCGACCAAATGGCATTGATCTCCGAACCTGTGGTCGTTGTTGCCGGGCGAAATCATCCGCTTGCTCAGGTCGGTGAAGTGGCGTGGGCCGATGCCGCAAGTTTTCCTTGGATACTGCCGCAACCAAATTCGGTTGCGCGCCAGGCAGTAGACGCACTTTTTGCCGCAAATGGACTGCCGCCTCCAACCAATACAATTGCGTCTTTGTCACTCGCCCTGAATCTTGAACTCTTAAGAGCAATGCCCGCGCTCGGCTTTCTCCCGCAGCGACTGGCAAAAGCGCAGGCCGCGCGTGGTGAAACTGTAACTCTACCGCTTGATACGCACGACTTGTTGTCAGAAGCACGTTGTTTTTGGCGAAAAGACCAAATCGCGCGGAACGCGACGTTGTCGTTGTTCCTAAAGTGCCTTCAGCAAAACACCGAAGATGCTCAAACCATTCCTTTTGGTTAATGTACTTGGCGTGAAATTCATTATTTTTTGCAAGAACCATTCATTACCTTAACCAAACACACAGTTTGGGAGGGCTTGGGTGTCTATTCGGATCATTGCAACGTCTGGTAAAAGCCTTTGAGCCAGAAGGACCTGCTCGCACTCTCGGCTTGCGAGTTACTTGCGGCCTTCAAGGCCAGAAGCCTGACGCCAAGTGAGTATCTGGCGGCTTGCGTTGAAGCGATTTCTTGTTTCAATCCCAAGATTAACGCATTGGCGGCAACTGATTTCGAAGTAGCAACCGGTTTAGCCACGGCAGCGACGCAGCGCTGGCAAGCTGGATGCCCAAAGGGGCCGCTGGACGGGTTGCCGATTGGCGTTAAGGATTTGCAAAACACCAGGGGCCTGCTGACAACGCATGGTAGCTTGCGAGCAAGCGATTATATTCCCGACGAAGATTTGCCAATGGTTGCACGTTTGCGTGCAGCGGGGGCAATTATTCTTGCCAAAACGAATGTCCCCGAAATGGGTGCGGGCGGAAATACCCGCAATCCTGTGTGGGGGGCGACGGGCAACCCGTTTGACGCCGATCTGATCGTGGGTGGATCATCTGGCGGGTCCGCAGCGGCGCTGGCTGCAAATCTGCTGCCGCTTTGCACCGGTTCTGATACCGGCGGGTCGCTTCGCATGCCAGCCGCGATTTGTGGCGTTGTTGGGTATCGCCCGTCGGTTGATGTTATCGCGCACCCGACCCGGCCTGTGGGGTGGTCTGGAATTTCCGTTCTTGGGCCGATGGCACGCACAATGGATGACCTGATATTGATGCTGGGTGTATGTCAGGGCCATGACCCCGACGACCCTTTGTCAATCCCGTCTGCGCCTGATCGCTTTACGGACTTGCCCGCGGTAGATTTGAAAGACCTGCGCGTTGGATACAGCGAAGATTTTGGTGGTGCCCCCGTCGATCCCAGCATTCGCGAAACCTTTCGCGACCGGCTGGGTGTTTTGCGACCGCAGATTAAACAATGTAGCCCGGTCGACCTTGACCTGGGGTATATGGACCGCTGCTTCGACATTCTTCGCGCCGAAAGTTTCGGAGTCGCCTTTGGCAAAGCCGTTCAGGAAGACCCAGACAGTTTTGGCAGTCACATCAAAGAAAACATCGCATTAGGTCGCACAATGTCCTTGGCCGACCGGGGCTGGGCGCATGCCGAGCAGACCCGCATTCTACGCAAGTTCAACAAACTAATGGCCGATTTTGACGTGATTGTCCTGCCGACCTCGCCAGTTTCGCCGTTCCCTTGGACGCAGTCTAGTGCCACTGAAATCGATGGGCAGGTGATGGACATCTATTATCGCTGGCTGGCGCTGTGCTATCGCGGGTCGCTGATGGGCGGACCATCGATCACCTTGCCATGCGGACGCGATGCGGGGGACATGCCTTTTGGTTTGCAGGTTTTGGGGCCTGTGCGGGGCGATGACGGGTTGTTGGCCGCTGCAAAGGCGCTTGAAACCTTGTTCGAAGGATCTGCTAAGACAGCGCGCCCACTTGCCAACATAGAAGCTCTGGCCCCGTCGACCGTGGATTTACGGTCTATCATTACCCATCCTGCCGCCGTGACGACCAAGCTAGATAAGAACGCGCACCCCTTGCGCACGGCGGTGTAACATGTGGCTGATCCCCATCATCTTTATCCTGTTGTTGGTCAGTGGCACGGCTTTTGCATATCTGATGGGGGCGGTTTCCGTCCTGACCTTTGTTGCTGTCGACAAAACTCAGTTCCTGTCGGTCCTGCCGCAACGCATTTTCGCGCAGCTTGATGTCTTTGCTTTTATGGCAATGCCATTGTTCATTTTGACCGCCGAGATCATGAGCCGTGCAGGGGTGACGCGCAGCCTGATTGATTTCGCGATGGCCATTGTTGGGCGGTTTCGCGGTGGTTTAGGCCATGTGAACATTCTAACCAGCGTGTTCTTTGCTGGCATTTCTGGCTCTGCCATTGCCGACAGCGCGGCCTTGTCGCGCACTTTTGTGCCGGAAATGAAAGCGCGGGGCTATGACCCGTATTACGCAGGCGCAATCACTGCGGCATCGTCGATGATTGGCCCCATAATCCCACCGTCAATTATCATGATCATTTATGGTGGCCTGACCGGGGCTTCGGTCGCGGCCTTGTTCATTGCGGGGGTTGTTCCCGGCCTGTTGCTTGCCGCGGCGCTAATGACCTTGAACGCGATCATAGCACATTTCAAAGGACACCCCGGTGGTGCGTCTGACGATCTGCCGCGGTTCCTGCCAAGTCTGGTGAACGCGGCACCGGCGCTATGTCTTCCGGTTGTGATCCTTGGCTCTCTGGTGTTCGGATTGGCAACACCTACAGAAGGGTCGGCCATAGCCGTGTTCTTCGCGCTGCTGGCTGGCCAGTTCTATAAAGGTCTGAACTGGCGGATGATCTTTGACGCGGTCGAGGCCACGGCAAAGATGACCGGGACGATCTTTATCATTCTCGCGGCGATTTCGG
>NZ_JBXWRL010000039.1:0-52344 GCF_059612885.1 Ruegeria sp. YKSD179
ACCAAAATACTTCGTGATCGCTGCCGTCAGCGTCGTCTTGCCGTGGTCAACGTGACCAACCGTGCCAATGTTGACATGCGGTTTCGTACGCTCAAACTTTTCCTTTGCCATGATGGCCTCCTTTTTCGGTAATGAAGGGAGCCCGCGGCGCGAGCTCCCTCAAATTTTCGCTATGCGTATTTCGCCTGAATCTCGTCCGAGATGTTCTGCGGAACAGGATCATAGTGGTCGAACTGCATGGTGAACTGGGCACGGCCCGAAGACATCGAACGCAAAGTGTTGATGTAGCCGAACATGTTGGCCAGCGGAACAAAAGCATCAATAGCGATGGCATTCCCGCGGGGCTCTTGACCAGATACCTGTCCCCGACGCGATGTCAGATCACCAATGATGCCACCGGTATATTCTTCCGGGGTAATCACTTCGACCTTCATGATCGGTTCCAACAATTTCGCGCCGGCTTTGCGCATACCTTCACGCATGCACATACGGCCCGCAATCTCGAACGCCAGAACACTTGAGTCAACGTCGTGGAACTTACCGTCCAAAAGCGCAACTTTGAAGTCGATAACAGGGAAGCCGGCCAACGGGCCGCTGTCCATAACCGACTGGATGCCTTTTTCGACGCCCGGGATGTATTCCTTCGGAACAGCACCGCCGACGATACGGCTTTCGAACGAGTACCCTTCGCCTGGCTCCGTCGGCTGGATCTCCAGCTTGACTTCCGCGAACTGACCCGAACCACCCGACTGTTTCTTGTGGGTATAGGTGTGTTCAACCGGCATCGAGATGGTTTCACGATAGGCCACCTGTGGTGCACCAATGTTCGCTTCAACCTTGAACTCGCGCTTGAGACGGTCAACCAGGATGTCCAGGTGAAGTTCGCCCATACCCTTCATGATGGTCTGACCCGATTCCAGGTCGGTTTCCACACGGAAGGACGGATCTTCGGCGGCCAGACGGGCCAGACCCTGAGACATCTTTTCCTGGTCGCCCTTGGTTTTGGGTTCGACCGCAATCTCGATCACCGGATCGGGGAAGGTCATGGTTTCCAGAACCACCGGATCCTTGGCGTCGCACAAAGTATCACCGGTGGTAGTGTCTTTCAGACCTGCCAATGCGATGATATCGCCTGCAAACGCTTCCTCGATCTCTTCCCGGTTGTTGGAGTGCATCATCATCATACGGCCGATGCGCTCTTTCTTACCTTTGGTCGAGTTCAGGATTGAGTCGCCTTTGTTCATGACACCCGAATAGATGCGGGTGAATGTCAGCGAACCGACAAACGGGTCGTTCATGATTTTGAACGCCAGACCTGAGAAAGCCATGTTGTCGTCGGCGCGACGTGCGATGTCACGAACTTCGTCCTCGTCGCCAGGCTTGAAGCCCATGTAATCGACAACGTCCAGCGGGCTGGGCAGATAGTCGATAACAGCGTTAAGCAGCGGCTGAACACCTTTGTTCTTGAACGCCGAGCCGCCCAATACAGGAACAAATGCAATTTCCAGCGTACCTTTGCGCAGTAGCGCGCGCAGTGTCGGAATATCCGGCTCATTGCCTTCCAGATACTCCATCATCGCGTCGTCATCCATTTCGACGGCCGCTTCGATCATCTTGCCACGCCATTCTTCAGCCATGTCTTTCAGGCTGTCGCGAATCGGAGCTTTGACCCAGCTTGCGCCTAGATCTTCGCCCTGCCACAGCCACTCTTCCATGGTGACCAGGTCGATCAGGCCTTCCAGCTCAGACTCGGCGCCAATCGGAATACCAACTGGAACAGCGCGCGCGCCAGTGCGGTCTTCAATCATGTTGACGCAGTTGAAGAAGTCAGCGCCGATCTTGTCCATCTTGTTGACGAAAACCATACGCGGAACTTTGTAGCGGTCAGCCTGACGCCACACGGTTTCGGTTTGTGGTTCCACACCAGCGTTTGCGTCCAGAACACAGACTGCACCGTCGAGAACCGCCAGCGAGCGTTCAACTTCGATGGTGAAGTCAACGTGGCCGGGGGTGTCGATGATGTTCAGGCGGTGCTTAGGGGTATCGGCGGTCTGACCGTCCTCGGTGCGTTCCCAAAAGGTGGTTGTCGCAGCCGAAGTGATGGTTATGCCGCGTTCCTGCTCCTGCTCCATCCAGTCCATGGTGGCTGCACCATCGTGCACCTCACCGATGTTGTGGGATTTGCCAGTGTAATACAGGATACGCTCCGAGCAGGTGGTTTTGCCTGCATCGATGTGCGCCATGATACCGAAGTTACGGTATAGTTCGAGCGGATATTCGCGTGCCATTGGTCTGAGCCTCTAGGATTACCAACGATAGTGACTGAAGGCTTTGTTCGCCTCAGCCATCTTGTGGGTGTCTTCGCGCTTCTTCACGGCTGTACCACGGGACTGTACAGCGTCCAGCAGTTCACCGGCGAGGCGTTCTTCCATCGTGTTTTCGTTACGGCCACGCGCAGCAGTGATCAGCCAGCGGATGGCCAGTGCTTCGCGGCGCTCGGGGCGCACTTCGACCGGAACCTGATAGGTTGCACCACCAACCCGGCGCGAGCGAACCTCGACCGACGGCTTGATGTTGTCGAGTGCTTCGTGGAACACTTCGACAGGAGCGCGCTTTACCTTGTTCTCAACGCGGTCAAACGCGTTGTAAACGATGCGCTCTGCGACCGACTTCTTGCCGTCGATCATCAGGTTGTTCATGAATTTTGTCAGGACCTTGTCGCCAAATTTGGCGTCAGGCAGGACTTCGCGTTTTTCGGCGGCGTGACGACGGGACATCTCGGCCTCTCCTTCTTACTTGGGACGCTTCGCGCCGTATTTCGAACGACGCTGTTTACGGTCTTTGACGCCCTGGGTATCCAGAACACCGCGCAGGATGTGGTAACGCACACCGGGAAGGTCTTTTACACGGCCGCCACGGATCAGAACAACCGAGTGTTCCTGCAGGTTGTGGCTTTCACCAGGGATGTAAGAGATGACCTCGAATCCGTTGGTCAGGCGCACCTTGGCAACTTTACGCATAGCCGAGTTCGGCTTCTTCGGTGTAGTTGTATACACACGGGTGCAAACGCCGCGTTTTTGCGGGCACTGCTCCAGATGCATAGACTTCGAGCGTTTTACTTTTGGCTGCCGCGGTTTGCGGATCAGCTGTTGAATAGTTGGCATTCCGGTTTCTTCCCCGTTTTGCAACACACATGACATGCACGCGCGTTGCGTGCGGTTAAACTTGCTGCACTTATGCGTCCACAAGCGCAAAACCCGCGAGCGTTCCCATTCCGAGGTGAACGTCGCGGTTGATTATCAGAGGGCGCGAACTGCAAAATTGTTCGGGCCTTGACCAGTTCATTACTGAAATCGGTTGCGGGGCGGCCCCCGGTTCCGAGATGACGGGCGTATAGGGGGAGTCGGCCTAAGTGTCAACAGCACCTAAGCAAGCGGTCGTTTGTAAGACAAATCATGCCGTCTGGCAGTTGCCGGGTTTACGTTGCATCGGCATGATCTCAGCATATCCCCCAGAACACGATTCAACTGAGACCCGGCTGCTCTACCTTTATAACCCTGACCGATTGAACAAGCGGTTTCGGCTGTTTGGAAGAGTTACTTTACCCAGTTTGCGCGCACAAACTATCAATGTCTTCGACCTTGTAATAGTGGGCGGTGGTTGAGAGCTGACAGTCATGAATTTTGCCCATCAAAATATGAGTCGGTTAATGCCTGTCGTTAGTTACCCCGATGGGCCTATGTGGTTACGCACCCTGAACGGTTCCAACAATTCAAAAAACGCGTGCCGGGAAAGACAGGAGTTAGAGACGCGAGCCAACAATCACCGGACCACCTTCGCAAAGCGTTTTGCCATCGATATTGGCGTTTTAGAACAGGCTTAGTCTGATGTCTGAACCGCTCTTTGCCGGAACAAAGTGAAAAGCCCCGCCCCTACCACCAATGCAGCGCCGATTAAGGTGACACTGTCTGGCCAGTCGCCAAAAACGATCCAGCCGAGGCCCAAAGCCCACAGAAGGCTTGAATATCGAAATGGGGCGATAAAACCAACTTCTCCCACGCGCATTACCATAACACTGAACAAATATCCCATAAGAACGAACACAGCAGCCGAGCCGACCATGACACCCGCCGTTCGAGAAACTGGCACCCAGCCTTCGAATGCTGAAACCCCTGCTGCAGTCAGAGTGATTACCAGAGACGTTGCAAGCGTAACTATCATCGTAGGCACTTCGGGAGACATTCTTCGGGTGACCAAATCGCGAACCGTGACGGAAGCGACCGCAAGCAAAGCATAAATGGAATATATGCTAAATCCTTCGGGACCGGGCCGCACAATAAGCAACATTCCCGCAAAACCCAGACAAATGGCTAGGATACGTCGCCAGCCAACGGTCTCACCAAAAAACACCGCAGCCCCTAACGTAACGGTCAGCGGCAGTACCTGCAGTACGGCAGTGACATTAGCCAGCGGCATATGCATCAGAGCCGTCAAGAAAAAGAAAGTAGCAAGCAATTCTGACAAACAGCGACAAGCGACAAGCCATTTGTCGTGACGCGAAAAATTTAGATGCAGGGCACCCAAATTCCGCGCCAACAGGTAGACTAGGATAGTGGCGACTGCACCTCGCATCGCTATCAACTGGAACAAAGGAATATCCTGCCCCGCCGATTTCACAAGCGTGTCGTTTACAGTGAAAGCTGCCATGCTGCCCATCATCAGCAAAGCGCCTCTGGCGTTTGGTGTCATTTCTTAAAAGCCCGTTCACAGTCGAGTCATCGCATAGGCCCCGTCCGTGAATACAATGTCAACTCATGTCATGACCCCGCCTAATCTGTTTGGCTCACATGGCGCGGCGGCGGAAGGGTGTAGCCAATCTGATGGCTTCTCTCTAAAATTTCCTGTCGCCGTTTCTTAGAACCTGTAGCGCCACAAAGCAGTTCCAGTCTGCTAGGAGAGAAACCAAAATAGCCAAACGTCTCCTTCATCCAAACAGTTTCCAGAGCAGCCAGATACCCTTTGCGTACTATTTCGTCGGAACGCGCACCTGCCGGGACTAAAAGCAACCCGGACCGTGGCCGTTGAAGTGACAGCTCGGGGTCGTGTAGCTGATCATAGGCCCATCCCCAACTCCAAACCCGATCGACCCAGCCTTTGATCATCGAAGGCATACCCCAACCAGAACAAAGGAAATACCATGCAAATCGCATCCGCTCAGGCGATCCTTGCTTGTTCCGCGACGATATCAGGCAAGGATTGTTCTTGGTTGTTCGCCTCAATCTCGGCCATGGACCAGCGTGGGTCGAAACCTTCGGCGTGCAAATCCGCCAGCTCAACCGTATGACCCGCCAAAATGGCTCCGTCCATAAAATTTCGGGCGACAGCCGCACTGAATGAAGCAGGGTTGGGGTGATCCAGAATTGTCAAAACGAGCATTGGTCGGCTCTAAGCTTTTTGTTTGTTTCACGAGCAATCGCCGGATTTCGAAAGCCGCCGGTAGCGCGTACTTTGACGAAATCAGGACAACGCAGTCCTGTCCGGTTCGCTGTGCGACACTATCAAAGCTCTAGGTACCTTCAGATTAAGAAGATTCGTTCTCTTCGTTCGATCAAAACCCTGATTGTGATGGCACCGACTAGTTTTACATAACCCAAACGTAAAAGGCCCCGCGAAACCGCAGGGCCTTTTCAGATTTTTGTTTTGCTTAGCCTTACTCGCGGCTTTCGGGCGTTTCCACCAGAACATCCAGTTCGCCACCAACCAGATCGTCGTCCATAATCGGTGCAGCAAGTGCAGCTGCGGCTTCAGCCTCCTCCCGGCGTGCCTCGATCACGACGTTATCGCGTGACTGAGCAACTTGACGCACGGCCTGGGTCGCTCCACCAGTACCTGCTGGTATCAGGCGACCAACGATGACGTTTTCCTTCAGGCCAACCAGCTTGTCTTTCTTGCCCTGAACCGAGGCCTCGGTCAGCACACGAGTGGTTTCCTGGAAGGATGCCGCCGAGATGAACGAACGCGTCTGCAGCGAGGCTTTGGTAATCCCCAAGAGGATCGGCTCGCCCTGTGCCGGACGACCACCGCGCGCGAGGGTCTTCTCGTTGGCAGCGTCGAACTCCTGCTTGTCGACATGTTCGCCTTTCAGCAGGGTGGTGTCGCCTGAATCCAGGATCTCCCACTTCTGCAGCATCTGGCGCACGATGACCTCGATGTGCTTGTCGTTGATCTTCACGCCCTGCAGACGATAGACGTCCTGCACCTCGTCGATCATGTAATCCGCCAGTGCTTCGACGCCCATGATAGACAGGATGTCGTGCGGAGCCGGGTTACCGTCCATCAGGTATTCACCCTTCTGGATAAAGTCGCCTTCCGCGACCGGGATATGTTTGCCCTTGGGCACCATATACTCGATCGTTTCCATCGACTCGTCCGCCGGCTCGATGCTAATGCGGCGCTTGTTCTTGTAGTCGCGACCAAAGCGCACGTAACCATCAGCTTCAGCGATGATCGCGTGATCTTTAGGACGGCGAGCTTCGAACAGTTCGGCCACACGCGGCAGACCACCGGTGATATCTTTGGTCTTGGCCCCCTCACGCGGGATACGCGCGACAACATCACCGGCCTCGATCTTTTGACCGTCTTCGACTGATAAGATCGCATCCACCGACATTGGATAGTGCACTGGGTTACCCGCATCGTTGCGGACCGGCTCACCATCTTCGCCGACCAGAATGATCTCAGGCTTGAGGTCGCTGCCTTTGGGGGCCGCACGCCAGTCGATCACGATCTTCTGGGTCATACCAGTCGCTTCGTCCGTTTCATCCCGGACAGCAAGGCCTGAAACAAGGTCGACGTATTTCGCGGTACCGGCTTTCTCGGCAATGATCGGCAGGGTGTACGGATCCCATTCGAACAGCTTGTCGCCACGCGCAACCTTGGCGCCTTCTTTGACGAACAGTTTAGAACCGTAACCCAGCTTGAAGCTGGCACGCTCTTCGCCATGTTCGTCGTTGATAACAACCTTCATGTTCCGGCCCATGACCAGGCTTTCGCCTGCGGCATTTACCAGAATCTGCGGGTTCTCGAACGCGATGATGCCTTCCTGGTTTGCTTCTTGGAAAGACTGCTGACCACCCTGCGCAACGCCACCGATGTGGAATGTCCGCATGGTCAGCTGCGTACCCGGTTCACCGATGGACTGGGCGGCAATGATGCCAACAGCCTCACCGGTGTTCACCATAGTACCGCGAGCCAGGTCACGGCCGTAGCAGGTGGCACAAACGCCTTCCTCGGACTCGCAGGTCAAAGGCGAACGAATACGGGTCGACTGAACGCCAGCTTCATCAATAGCGTCCGCCATACGCTCGTCGATCAACTGTCCTGCGGCCACGATCACCTCATCCGTGCCCGGACGCAGGATGTCATCTGCAGCCACACGACCCAGCACACGTTCGGCCAACGAGGCAACAACTTCACCGTCGTTAACTGCTGCTTCTGCCGTGATCGCACGCTCTGTACCACAGTCGATTTCGCGAACAATGCAGTCTTGCGCAACGTCCACCAAACGACGCGTCAGGTAACCCGAGTTCGCCGTCTTCAGAGCGGTATCCGACAGACCCTTACGGGCACCGTGGGTCGAGTTGAAGTATTCAAGAACGGTAAGACCTTCCTTGAAGTTTGAGATAATAGGCGTTTCGATGATGTCGCCGTTCGGCTTGGCCATCAAACCACGCATACCGCCCAACTGCTTCATCTGCGTAACCGAGCCACGCGCGCCTGAGTGGGCCATCATGTAGACCGAGTTCGGCTCCATATCTGCCCCGGAGTCGTCTTTAGCGACGTCCGAGATTGTGCTCATCATCGCTTCGGTGACACGGTCGTTACACTTTGACCACGCATCGACGACCTTGTTATACTTTTCGCCCTGGGTGATCAGGCCATCCATGTACTGCTGTTCAAAGTCTTTCACCTGATCGCGAGTGTCATCTACGATGCCCCACTTGTCATTGGGGATAACCATGTCGTCTTTACCGAACGAGATGCCCGCCTTGAACGCTTCTTTGAAGCCCATCGACATGATCTGGTCGCAGAAAATAACCGACTCTTTCTGACCGCAGTAACGGTAGACAGTATCAATGACTTGCTGAACTTCTTTCTTCCGCAGCAGGCGGTTGACCAGTTCGAACGGCGCCTTGTTGTTCATCGGCAGCAACGCACCCAGACGCAGACGGCCCGGAGTGGTCTCGTAACGCTTTTGAACTTCGTTACCTTCGTCGTCGATCTGCGTGATCCGCGCGGTGATTTTCGAGTGCAGATGCACCTCACCCGCGTCCAGCGCGTGCTGAACTTCCTCGATCGAACCAAAGACCTTACCTTCGCCCGGCATGCCTTCGCGTTCCAAGGTCACGTAGTACAGACCTAGGATCATATCCTGCGACGGAACGATGATCGGCGCGCCGTTTGCAGGGGACAGAACGTTGTTCGTCGACATCATCAGAACACGCGCTTCCAGCTGTGCCTCAAGGCTCAGCGGGACGTGAACCGCCATCTGGTCGCCGTCAAAGTCGGCGTTAAAGGCCGAACAGACCAGCGGGTGCAGCTGGATCGCCTTACCTTCGATCAGGACCGGCTCGAACGCCTGAATGCCAAGACGGTGCAGTGTTGGCGCACGGTTCAGCATGACAGGGTGTTCGCGGATCACCTCGTCGAGGATATCCCACACTTCGGGACGCTCTTTCTCGACCAGTTTCTTCGCCTGTTTCACAGTTGAAGACAGACCCTTGGCTTCAAGGCGCGAGTAGATAAACGGCTTGAACAGCTCCAACGCCATCTTCTTGGGCAGACCACATTGGTGCAGCTTGAGTTCCGGACCGGTCACAATGACCGAACGGCCCGAGAAGTCGACGCGCTTACCCAAAAGGTTCTGACGGAAGCGGCCTTGCTTACCTTTCAGCATGTCGCTGAGCGATTTCAGCGGACGCTTGTTCGCACCGGTGATGACGCGGCCGCGGCGACCGTTGTCAAACAGCGCGTCAACGGATTCCTGCAACATCCGCTTTTCATTGCGGACGATGATGTCAGGTGCGCGCAGCTCGATCAGACGCTTCAGACGGTTGTTCCGGTTGATGACGCGGCGATACAGATCGTTCAGATCCGACGTCGCAAAACGGCCACCATCCAGCGGAACCAGCGGACGCAGTTCCGGCGGAATGACCGGGATCACGGTCATAACCATCCACTCGGGCCGGTTGCCCGACTCGAGGAAGGATTCAACAACCTTCAGACGCTTGATGATCTTCTTGGGCTTCAGTTCGCCGGTTGCTTCGGCCAGATCAGCGCGCAGCTGCTCGGCTTCGGCTTCCAGATCGATCTGGGCCAGCATCTCACGGATAGCTTCGGCACCGATATTGGCGGTGAACGCGTCCATGCCATAGGCATCCTGCGCATCCATGTACTCTTCTTCGGTCAGCATCTGGCCATAGGTAAGGTCGGTCAGACCGGGCTCGATGACGACGTAGTTTTCAAAGTACAGAACGCGTTCCAGATCGCGCAGCGTCATGTCCAGCATCAGGCCGATGCGGGACGGCAGCGATTTCAGGAACCAGATGTGTGCAACGGGCGCGGCCAGTTCGATGTGGCCCATACGTTCGCGGCGGACTTTCTGCAGGGTGACTTCCACACCGCATTTCTCGCAGACAACGCCGCGATACTTCATCCGCTTATATTTGCCGCACAGACATTCGTAATCTTTGATTGGGCCAAAGATACGCGCGCAGAACAGACCGTCGCGTTCGGGCTTGAACGTACGGTAGTTGATGGTTTCGGGTTTCTTGATCTCGCCATAAGACCAAGACAGGATCCGCTCGGGCGACGCCAGAGAGACCTTGATCTCGTCGAAGACCTTCGGGGGCGTCAGCGGGTTGAACGGGTTGTTGGTGATTTCCTGGTTCATTTGTTACCTCAAATCTTGCGGAAGGGGGGACGGGAGAAAGGGCAGCGCCCTCACTCCTCAACCTCCGCATCCAGGAGTTCCATATTCAGGCCGAGGCCACGGACTTCTTTCACCAGAACGTTGAACGATTCCGGTACGCCCGCTTCAAAGTTATCCTCGCCTTTGACGATCGACTCATAGACCTTGGTCCGGCCTGCAACGTCATCCGATTTAACGGTCAACATTTCTTGCAGGGTGTAGGCGGCGCCGTAAGCTTCCAGAGCCCAGACCTCCATCTCACCAAAGCGCTGTCCACCGAACTGCGCCTTACCACCCAGCGGCTGCTGGGTCACCAGGCTGTACGGCCCGGTCGAACGCGCGTGGATCTTGTCGTCCACCAAGTGGTGCAGTTTCAGAAGGTATTTGATGCCTACGGTGACCGGCCTTGCAAATTGCTCACCGGTGCGACCGTCGAACAATATCGACTGACCACTTTCCGAGAAACCAGCGCGGACCAGAGCGTCGTTAACGTCTGCTTCCTTGGCGCCGTCAAAGACCGGGGTCGCAATCGGAACACCGCGGGTTACGTTGCCAGCGGCCTCGACCAGATCTTCCTCGTCCAGACCGGTGATGCCTTCGTCATAGACATCCTCGCCGTAAGCCAGCTTCATCGCTTCGCGAACGGGGGTCAGGTCGCCGGAGCGGCGGTATTCACCCAAGGCATCGTCGATGTTCAGGCCAAGACCACGCGCAGCCCAACCCATATGGGTTTCCAGGATTTGGCCAACGTTCATCCGCGAAGGCACACCTAGCGGGTTCAGACAGAAGTCGACCGGGGTACCATCGGCTAGGAACGGCATGTCTTCCATCGGAACAACCTTGGAGATCACACCTTTGTTCCCGTGACGACCGGCCATCTTGTCGCCCGGTTGCAGCTTACGCTTCACCGCGATGAAGACTTTGACCATCTTCATCACACCTGGCGGCAAGTCGTCGCCACGGCGAACCTTTTCGACCTTGTCCTCAAAACGGGCGTCCAGAGCACGTTTCTGCACTTCGTACTGCTCGTTCAGAGCTTCTACGACCTGCGCATCCTTCTCGTCTTCCAGTGCCAACTGCCACCACTGTCCTCGGGTCAGCATTTCCAGCAGGTCCTCGGTGATTACCGAAGTCGGCTTAACGCCTTTCGGGCCTTTTACAGCGGTTTTGCCAAGGATCAGACCTTTCAAACGGGCATAGATATTGCGATCAAGGATCGCCAGCTCGTCGTCCCTGTCACGGGCGAGACGTTCGACTTCCTCACGCTCGATCTGCAGTGCACGCTCGTCTTTCTCGACGCCATGACGGTTGAAAACGCGGACTTCCACCACAGTGCCATAATCGCCGGGCTTCACGCGCAGCGAGGTATCGCGGACGTCAGATGCCTTTTCACCAAATATGGCGCGCAAAAGCTTTTCTTCCGGGGTCATCGGGCTTTCGCCCTTCGGAGTGATCTTGCCGACCAGAATATCGCCCGGCTCAACATCCGCACCGATGTAAACGATGCCAGCCTCGTCGAGGTTACGCAGCGCTTCTTCACCAACGTTCGGAATGTCGCGAGTGATCTCTTCAGGGCCCAGTTTCGTGTCCCGAGCAGCAACTTCGAATTCCTCGATATGTACCGACGTAAAGACGTCGTCACGCGCGATACGTTCGGAAATCAGTATCGAGTCTTCATAATTGTAACCGTTCCACGGCATGAACGCGACGACCACGTTCTTGCCAAGGGCCAGTTCACCCATATCGGTCGATGGACCATCGGCGATGACCTCGCCCTTTTGGACGGTGTCACCCACCTTTATCAGCGGACGCTGGTTAATGCAGGTGTTCTGGTTCGAGCGCTGGAACTTACGCAAGCGATAGATGTCAACGCCCGCGTCACCCAATTCCAAATCCTCGGTGGCACGGATAACGATACGCTGGGCATCGACCTGGTCGATGATACCGGCGCGTTTCGCCTGAATCGCAGCGCCCGAGTCGATCGCAACCTTACCTTCGATCCCGGTACCGACCAGCGGCGCCTCAGCCCGTAACAAGGGAACTGCCTGACGTTGCATGTTCGAACCCATCAGAGCACGGTTGGCGTCATCGTTTTCAAGGAACGGGATCAGCGATGCAGCGACTGATACCAACTGCTTCGGTGACACGTCGATCAGGTCCACATTCTCACGCGGGGCAAGAGTGTAGTCACCGGCCTGACGGGTCGACACCAGATCGTTGATGAACTTGCCATCAGCATCCAGCGTTGCGTTCGCCTGCGCCACCGTGTGGCGCATTTCCTCGGTCGCGGACATGTAGTGAACCTCATCGGTCACCTCGGCATCTTTAACGACACGATAAGGTGTTTCGATGAAGCCATACTTGTTCACGCGGGCAAATGTAGCCAGCGAGTTGATCAAACCGATGTTCGGACCTTCCGGCGTTTCAATCGGGCACATCCGGCCATAGTGAGTCGGGTGCACGTCGCGCACCTCGAAACCAGCGCGCTCACGTGTCAGGCCACCGGGGCCAAGCGCCGACAAGCGGCGTTTGTGGGTGACTTCCGACAGCGGGTTGGTCTGATCCATGAACTGCGACAACTGCGACGACCCGAAGAATTCGCGAACAGCGGCAGCAGCTGGCTTCGCGTTGATCAGGTCTTGCGGCATCACGGTGTCGATCTCGACCGAAGACATACGCTCTTTGATCGCACGTTCCATGCGTAGCAGACCAACACGGTACTGGTTCTCCATAAGTTCGCCGACCGAACGAACGCGACGGTTACCCAGATGGTCGATATCGTCCACATCGCCCTTGCCGTCACGAAGCTCAACCAGAGCTTTGATACAGGCCACAATGTCTTCGCGGTCCAGTGTTCTCTGCGTGTCCGGCTTATCGAGCGCCAGGCGCATGTTCATTTTCACACGACCAACGGCCGACAGATCATAACGCTCGCTGTCGAAAAACAGAGTATCAAACAGTGCCGAAGCCGCTTCGACGGTGGGCGGCTCACCCGGACGCATGACACGATAAATATCCATGAGCGCGCTCTCGCGGTTCATGTTTTTGTCCTGGGCCATAGTGTTGCGCATGTAGGGGCCGACATTGACGTTGTCGATGTCCAGAACCGGAATATCGGTGATGCCGGCGTCGATCAGGTCCTTCGCCGTTCCTCCGATCAGTTCGCCATCTTTATCGTATTCCAGTGTCAGCTCGTCACCGGCTTCAACATAGATAGCACCGGTTTCTTCGTTGATAATGTCCTTGGCGACGAATTTGCCAACGATATGATCAAACGGAACGAGGAGTTCTGTAACACTGCCCTCGTCTATCAACTTTTTGACGGCGCGCGGAGTAACTTTCTTGCCCGCTTCGGCGATCACTTCGCCAGATTTGGCATCAACCAAATCATAGGATGGGCGGGTGCCTCGCACACGTTCGGGGAAGAAGGGTGCAACCCACCCCTTCTTTTTGTCCAGCTTGTACGAGACCGTCTCGTAATACGCATCCATGATCGCTTCCTGATCCAGTCCCAATGCGTACAGCAGTGTTGTGACAGGCAGCTTGCGGCGACGGTCGATACGGGCGAACACGATGTCCTTGGCGTCGAACTCAAAGTCCAGCCAACTGCCGCGATACGGGATGATGCGGCATGCAAACAACAATTTACCCGAAGAGTGAGTTTTTCCCTTGTCATGGTCGAAGAACACACCCGGCGAACGATGCATCTGCGACACGATAACGCGTTCGGTACCGTTCACGATGAACGTCCCGTTTGGCGTCATCAAAGGCATGTCACCCATGAACACGTCCTGTTCCTTGATGTCCTTCACAGATTTGGCGCCAGTATCCTCGTCGACATCGAACACGATTAGTCGCAGGGTGACTTTGAGCGGCGCGCTGTAAGTCATGTCGCGCTGCATGCACTCTTCGACATCGTATTTGGGTTTTTCCAGATCGTATTTCACGAACTCCAAAACAGAGGTTTCGTTGAAGTCTTTGATCGGGAAAACCGACTGGAAAACACCTTTGATTCCTTCGCCATCAGTGGGCTGTTCGGCATCGCCGGATCTAAGGAATAGGTCATAAGAAGATTTCTGGACCTCAATGAGGTTTGGCATTTCCAAAACTTCGCGGATTTTGCCGTAATATTTACGAAGACGTTTCTGGCCAAGGAACGTTTGAGCCATGTCAGATGTCACCTTTCGATGTTCTCAGCGGGCAAAGACACCGTCGGGCCCCGGCGCCTTGCACATTCGAGACGACACGTCCGGATCAATTCATGGCCACCGTCCCGAGTGGCGGCCTCCCGATCCGCGAACCGTATCTTAGAAAACTCCTCAGAGATTGAGGCCCTTTCTAAGACAGGTTCGGCTGGACCCGAATTTCTTCGAGCCCAGCCAAATTTCGACGCATCATTAATGCGCCAATGGACTGACTTAGGCCAGTTCGACCTCGGCGCCAGCTGCTTCCAGCTTGCCTTTGATCTCTTCTGCTTCTGCCTTGTCCACGCCTTCTTTGATCTTGCCGCCAGCTTCGACCAGTTCTTTGGCTTCTTTCAGGCCCAGGCCTGTGATGCCGCGAACTTCTTTGATGACATTGATTTTCGAAGCGCCAGCGTTCTTCAGAACGACGTCGAATTCGGTCTTTTCTTCCTCGGCTGCACCGCCGGCATCGCCAGCTGCGCCTGCGACCATTACAGCGCCGCCAGCTGCGGGCTCAATGCCGTACTCGTCCTTAAGGATTGTTTTCAGTTCTTGTGCTTCCAGCAGGGTCAGACCAACGATCTCTTCTGCCAGTTTCTTCAGATCAGCCATTGTATCAGCTCTTTCCGTTTACAATCATGTGTTCCAACGTCTGGGTATTCACCCTACGCAGATCATTCAGTGCCAACCGCTTACGCAGCTTCCGCCTTCTCTTCGATGGTGGAAAGGATGCTTGCGATATTGCTTGCAGGTGCGCCAATCGCGCCGGCAATGTTCGAGGCAGGTGCGCCAATGCAGCCAACGATCGAAGCAATAAGCTCTTCACGAGACGGCATTTTCGAAACTGCTGTAACACCAGCACGGTCCAGAGCGTTCTCGCCCATTGCACCGCCAAGGATTTCGAACTTCTGGTTCTCCTTGGCGTAGTCCTCGGCCACCTTGGCTGCTGCCACCGGGTCCTCGGAATAGGTCAGAACGGTCATCCCTGTCAGCAGGTCGGCCATGCTTTCACAAGGCTTACCCTCAAGGGCGATTTTGGCGAGCCTGTTCTTGGCAACACGCACAGAACCACCCGCTTCACGAGCACGCGCGCGAAGGTCCTGCATCTCAGCAACTGTCAGACCGGCGTAATGCGAAACCACTACGACGCCAGAGCTTTCAAAGATCTGGCCGAGTTCCTCGACCACTTTCTCTTTCTGGGCTCTATCCACAGTTCTCTCCAAGTTAGGGGCGATATTTCACCCCGGCTCATATTTGCCACAGCCAAAGCTCCGGCGTTCAGGTCCGTTGTTACGGGATTAGCCAAAATGCGCCCAAGGGTCAGGACCCTCAGAAATCTTTGGTCTTACCCGTCTCAGGCAGGAAATTAAGGGACCGGTCGGGCCCACCCACCGTCTTGGACGAAACGAAATAAAGCGCACGACGAATCGCACGCTTTATTCCGCAGCTCTACTTAGGCCACTTAGGCGAGGTTTCCAAGGGGTAAATTCGGGCTTTCTGCGGCTAGAAAGAACGACGCTTTGTATCCGTCGCTGTTTGCCCAACCCAGTGCCAAGAAATCTAAAACTCAATTTTCTTTGCAGCAGGCAATCAATTGGTATCGCTGCGGGCTAAGTCTTCAAGATGTTGCATCCGGGCCCGGCTCAGCGCTTCAAAACTGTTCTGCTTGGAAAATGCTGCCGCAAGCTCGCATCTGTGCGCAATATCTGATCTGGACTTTTCAATTTGAGCGATGACTGCAGCCAGCTTTTTTACCTGACCTATCGGTGAGACCCATCCGGCCCGAGAGTCCTTTTGCAGGTCCGACCACATTTCATTTCCATAGCCGACCACCGAAAGCCCACATCCCATGTTCTCGATATACGTGCATGACGGGTCTGATTGCCGGTGACAGCATACATAGATGTCACAATTTGATCTGAGATACGGAACCAACTCTGAACTAAAGTCCAATGGTTCCAGGCGTTGAACATTTTCTGAAAGATTATTTTGCGCGATGTCATTGTCGATTTGACCCTCCAAGCTGCCAGTGCCGAAGATCTTCAACATGAAAGGTACGCCCAATGACCGTAGTTCCAACGCCAGTGGAACTAAGTCGTGGGCACCCTTCATCTTTTCCAATCGCCCCGTGTAGACCAATTGCAAGGGGTCACCTGCCAACAACCTGTTGCGCCTATGTTGCATTTCCTCGGGTGTCGCATAAAGGTCTGCGGTCATACGATTGTCGAGGAACAAAAGTGTGTTCGGATCGAACTTCTTGCATACTTCAAAAGCTGGATACCCGTTCGCCTGAATGGCATCCATTTTCCCAAGGAATTTTCGCCTCCGAAACTCCTGCAGCACCAGTTTTGCCGCGGTATATATCCTTCGAATAGCGTTGCGGTCTTGGTCGAGAAAAGCAATCCGCAGTCGCGTATTGAGGTTATACTCCAGTGTCGTTGCTACTTTGGCTCCGACAGAGCGGGCTAGATCAGGAACACTAAAATTTCTCTTGTCATCAGCGCTGCAGAAAATCAAATCATAGCCGCTCAAATGTTCCGGTCTTACCTCTTCGTGCTCAGATATGAGGTGCAGTTGGAAACCCGCTGTTTCTGGTTGATACGGACGCGCCCCGAACGGGATTTCTGTCGCGCCTTCTCTCATTAGGCAATCAAATGAACCGGGCCACATACTGCTTTGAAGCTTCATGCCTTCCAGAAACTTCGAATCCAGTTCATAGCCGTGACTTGTCTCAACCACGGGCGCCGGCGTAAGCATCAGCATTCGAAGTTCCGGCATAATTGCGAACCTAACACCCATTTGTGAAAACGGACATTGCCCTGACCAATCACGTCTTAACTATCTCAAACATTTTTTTCGACTGAGAAAAGGTTCAGGGTACGTCTATCTTCACAGTTAAAAACACACTAGACGAGGGTAACTTTCGATAAATTTTATGCAAGAAAAATCCCGGTTGGCTTTCACCATCCGGGACCAAAACTCAAATTTTATGCGCAGAGCTTATTCGCCCGACGCGGCTGCCACATCCAGTGTCACGCCAGGGCCCATTGTCGAGCTAAGCGCGATTTTCTTCATATATGTGCCTTTGGCTCCCGACGGCTTGGCCTTCGCAACAGCCGAGATAAAGGCGCGGACGTTTTCAACCAGCTTGGCTTCGTCGAACGACGCTTTGCCAACGCCAGCGTGCACAACGCCGCCTTTTTCCGCCTTGAATTGAACTTCGCCGCCTTTAGCCGCCTCTACAGCCGCTTTTACGTCCATGGTCACAGTGCCAACTTTGGGGTTCGGCATAAGGTTACGTGGACCCAAGACTTTACCCAAACGGCCAACGATTGGCATCATGTCAGGGGTTGCAATGCAGCGGTCAAATTCAATGGTGCCGCCCTGAATGGTCTCCATCAGATCCTCTGCACCCACGATATCTGCGCCAGCTTCCTTTGCTTCGTCGGCTTTGGGTCCACGTGCAAATACAGCGACGCGCATTGCCTTACCGGTCCCGTTAGGCAGGCCGACAACGCCACGAACCATTTGATCCGCGTGACGCGTGTCGACACCCAGGTTCAGCGCTATCTCGATGGTTTCGTCGAACTTAGAAGTCGCGTTACCCTTGACCAGTGAAACAGCTTCTTCAACCGACAGGTTTTCCTTGCCGGCGATAGCTTCGCGCGCTGCGCGCGTACGTTTGCCAAGTTTTGCCATCTTACTTCACCTCTATGCCCATAGAGCGGGCCGAGCCCAGGATGATCTGCATTGCGCCTTCGACGTCATTGGCATTCAGATCTTTCATTTTGGCTTCTGCGATTTCGCGTACCTGCTTAGAGGTAACTGTCGCCACCGTTTCGCGACCGGGGTTTTCTGCACCGCGTGGGCGATTGCGCTTACCCACCGGCTTCAGTCCAGCCGCTTTTTTCAGGTAGTAAGACGCGGGCGGCGTCTTGATGTCCATGGTGAAGGACTTGTCCTGATAGTAGGTAATCACAGTCGGGCAAGGTGCACCCGGCTCCATATCAGCGGTCTTGGCATTGAACGCCTTACAGAATTCCATAATGTTGATACCGCGCTGACCCAACGCCGGACCAACTGGTGGCGATGGGTTCGCCTGACCTGCAGGAACCTGCAGCTTCATTGTACCAGCAAGCTTCTTAGCCATCTGGTTTCTCCTTTTCCAACACCCCGCAAACGCGTCTTTGGGGTTTTAAGTTGTGTGGTCCGGTTTGCACATCGCGTTGCGCGCGCCTCCCACGCTTTATTATCCGCTTATCGATTGGATTCGCAAACGACGATGCGGGTTATATCGAAACTTCTCTGATATCAAGCCTTGTCTTCTCAATCAGTGTTCAGAAGACCTTCGTAAGCAGACATCCAAGACGAAGCGACAGTCGGCCAAGCGTAGTCCCGCAAAGCGCGAGAGCGTGCCTTCTGAGAAATTTTTTGCGCGAAACTAGCGTCAGAGGAGAGTTGATCCATCGCGCGTGCGACGCCGCGGACCACAGTATCCGGGTCACTTGCCTCAACAAATATAGCCTCTTCATCCGTAGCCAACTGTACCGGCCCACCCCATCGAAGTGTGACAACCGGCAATCCAAGACCCATCGCCTCTTGCATAACAATACCGTTCGCTTCTGCCAGAGTTGGAAAAATAAACCCGCGAAATCGAGACATGTCCTTCACATAACTGGAATGATCCAACCAGCCGGGAAAAGTCACGCGATCTGCGATTCCCAGGCTTTCAGCCAGTTCCACCAATTTGGCGCCTTCGGAACCTTCACCGTAAATCGTCAATTTGACAGGCTGTTCGGACACGGCAACAGCTCGAATTGCAAGGTCCGCTCCCTTGTAGTTCACCATCCGTCCGATCCAGACAAACTCGCCATTCCAACCTTCATGAGTAATTGGCGGCGCGGACAATATTTCTTCCGAGATCCCGGCATCTGCGACTGAGATCATTTTCCCCCGATCGCAACCTGCCCATCCAAGAGCTCTGCGGGTACGTTCGCCTCCCGATACCAGCAGTTTATCGGCCTTCTTCATTATTCCCAACGTCGACCCTAAAAAGTTCTGGATTGGTTTGTAAAAACGTTGCTGAACACGCTCTCCTTTACTCTGACGATCACTGAACCCGGAGGGAAAGAAAATATTACCCGAGAGCGGCCCGACAACGTGACGATACCCCGCGGGCGGAAAACGTTGCGTCGTAGGTGAGATCGGGCAGAGGTAATGCAAAATCGTTATGGTTGGGTCGAAATCTCGGCAAATCTTCTTGATTTCAAGATGAAACAGGGTGTCGACTAAAGAGCCCAAAATTCGACTGCGCCAGCACAGAACCATTAATGCAGAATCCCGGACGAAAATCACTCGGTCATCAGCAAAGTGTCCCTCAAGCGAGGCTTTACATCTTTCATGTGTCAGAAGATATGCGTCGTAGTCGTTTTCAAGAAGGAACCGAAAGAACTGAAAGGCTTTTATCGCCTCTCCTCCCATATCCGTTCCAGCATTGGTCGAAATCACCACAATTTTCATAAAAACCGCGCGGGTACACTAAATACTCCGCGCAGCTTATGTCCCGGGTCGCGCTTTGCCAAGCGCGATCACTCCCGGCGAACAAACAAACCTAGGATTGTTTCGTGACCTGAGTGAAATCCAGTTCCACCGGCGTTTCCCGGCCAAAGATCGAAACAGAGACTTTCAATTTCTGATTCTCGTCGTCGACACCTTCGACCATGCCGTCGAAATCTTCGAAAGGGCCATCGTTGACCTTCACCTTCTCGCCAACTTCGAAGGTAATCATCAACTTTGGCGCTTCTTCGCCTTCCTGAACGCGGTTGAGGATTTGGTTAACCTCGGCATCTCGCATAGGCATTGGGCGGCCTTGCGGCCCAAGGAATCCAGTGACACGGTTTATCGAGTTAATCAGGTGATAACCCTGATCAGACATTTCCATGTGAACCAACACGTAGCCTGGCATAAAGCGGCGTTCCGTCGTGACTTTTTTGCCCCTGCGAACTTCGATCACTTCTTCGGTGGGAACTAGAACCTCGTCTATGTCCTCTTCAAGGCCATGCTCTGCGACGGAAGTACGGATTTGCTCTGCGATCTTCTTTTCGAAATTCGAAAGAACGCTGACCGAGTACCACCGTTTCGCCATGAACCTGTCGCCCTTGTTTGCCTTCGGCATATCCTAATTCTTGGACATGCCCATCATTGAAATTATATCACCGTCTCCGGAATAAAAAGCGGCGCACAGCCCGAATCGCCGCACGCCCATTCCGAATAGTTCCGCGTCAACTACTCTGACACGACGCTCTGTGCAAGGGGGCAGTAGCGATTGGTTTCAACCCGACCCGTCTTAGCTGAAGGCGCCAAGAACCAGCTGCAGGCCACCGCGGATACCCAGATCGACCAACGCAAAGAATACGGCCGTCAAAGCCGCCATTATGAAGACCATTACCGTGGTCAACAGCACCTCGCGCCGTGTCGGCCAAACGACTTTGGAAACTTCGGCACGGACCTGCTGAATGAACTGTATTGGGTTTGTAGTGGCCATCAGCCTTTTACTCTCTACTAAAGGATGGGTCGGACATAACTGGGCAATGCGGCAATTTCAAGGGCTGTAGGGTTGCTAGCTATGGCTTAGGGCGGTCATCCCAATCATTGTTGAGAATCCGGCGCGCATCGCCTTCTGGGTCTTCGTATTGATTAGACCGGACTGTGTATAGGAAAGCAACCAGACCAATACCGCCCAGAAACAGGGAAATAGGGATCAGATAGGCCAGGACTTCCATTCAGTTCACCTTAACCTCAGTGCGTTCAGTGATACTGTAATCGAAGATGCCGACATTGCCAAAGCTGCGATCAATGGGGTTGCCAACCCTGCCACCGCCAACGGGACAGCAATAACGTTATATACCGTGGCGATCCGAAAATTCTCACGAATACGTCGTGTTGCCGTATTCGCTGTTTGGCAAGCCTCCGAAATCGGGGAAAGATCGTTTCCAAGCAACACAATGTCAGATGCCACCCGAGCGGCATCCAACGCCGACGCAGGTGAAATCGACACATGTGCGGCAGCCAATGCTGCTGTATCGTTCAAGCCATCACCGACCATGAGAACGCGGCGGCCCTGATCGCCCATCTCCTGAACTCTTGCTGCTTTGTCCTGGGGCAATGCTTCCGCCTCCCACGCATGAATTCCCAGCCAGTTAGCGAGATTTTCCACCGCACCCTGTGTGTCGCCCGATATCAGCATGACAACTTTTCCCGCCAATTGGAAAGCTGACACGGCCTCTGCCGCACCTTTGCGCAAACTATCGGAAAAATAAAACGCCACCGGCTTTTGATCTCCAATTGCCAACCAAGCCGCCGTCACATTTTCAGCCTCCCCGCCAGTCCAAGCCGCACGACCAAAGCGGGCCCTCTGACCATTGTATGCGGCCTCGGTTCCGAAACCCGGCACCTCTTTGATGTCTTGCAAATTGGCTGGCTCAATTCCTGCCTCGCGTGCGGCTCGGGCCAATGCCACAGACAAAGGATGCGCAGATGCTTCAGCCAAAGCCAGCGCAACCTGCAGATCATCTTCAGAGTGCGAACTCAGATCGGTGACCTCCGGCTTGCCGTCTGTAAGTGTACCGGTTTTGTCAAACACGACAGTATCCACTTCGGCCAACCTCTCCAAAGCGGTGGCATGCTTGATCAACATGCCATTTCGAAACAAACGACCTGATGCGGCAGTTGTCACGGCAGGAACAGCGAGGCCCAATGCACAGGGGCAGGTAATAATCAGTACTGCTGCCGCGACATTCAGTGCAGTTCGAATATCGCCTGAGTACACATACCAACCTAGAAAACTGAAAGCGGCGAGTATATGCACGCCCGGCGCGTAAAGTTTGGCGGCCTTGTCCGCCAATGAGGTATAGCGTGAACGCCCTGACTCGGCGATGGCTACCAAATCCGCCATCTGATGCAGTGACGTATCCTCGCCTACGGCAGTTGCGCGAATAGTAAGAGGGCCGGTCAAATTGACCTCGCCGGCGCTTACCTTCAGCCCTTCTTGGGCAAAAACCGGGGTGGTTTCTCCTGTCAGAAGCGATCGATCCAGCTCTGACCGACCTGAGACAATCTCGCCGTCAACAGGCATTCGCCCACCGGGGCGGACAAGTACAAGGTCGTCAAGTTTCAAATCTGCTACAGCGACTTCCTCCTCGATCCCCCCAACAAGCCGAGTTGCTCTGGGCACTTCAAGCGCTGTGAGTTCTTCTGCCGCTGATCGTGCGATCGCGCGCGTGCGGTAGTCCAGATAGCGACCGGCAAGCAAAAAGAAGGTCAACGTCAGCGCAGCGTCGAAATACGCATGCTTTCCGCTTAACGCAGTTTCCCAAAGTGAGGTCACCAAAGCCAACAGAATGGCAAGAACAATAGGCACGTCCATGTTCAATCTTCGAACACGCAGTGCACCCCATGCATTTGCAAAAAATGGCTGGGCGGAAAACGCGATTGCAGGCAGGGCAATTGCAGCCGAAATCCAGTGGAACATATCGCGGGTCGCGTCGGTCGCTCCCGACCAGACCGAGACAGACAACAACATAACGTTCATCGAAGCAAACCCGGCGACCGCCAGACGCATCAGCAATTCCCGCCCGGTCTTATCCGTCTGCGTGGCGGAAAGAGCGCCCGGATCCAATTCGTGTGCCTCATATCCCGCACGTTCCAAAACTGGTATCAAATCTCTAGCGTTCAGATCCGGCGCAGCCTTAACCATGGCCCTTTTCAGTGTCAGGTTTACCCTGGCGTCTTCGACACCAGGAAATGCGTTCAGTTCGCGTTCAACTGTTGCGATACACGCCGAGCACTGAATTCCGGGCAGCGAAAGTGCGATTTGTGCATCCCGAGGAGTAACTCGCGCAGGCTCAGCAGGTGACGCTATACAACCCGGACAAGCTGCCGCGCTACTAGAAGTCTGCCCCGTCAACGACCTAACCTTTCACATACAGCGGAATGCGCTGCGCGAATTCTGTTCCGTCATGGTTTGTGGCCAAAAGACGAATATTCCAGTTTCCCTCTCCCAGAACGGCAGGCGCCGCATACGCTAATCCATCAAATGTGAAATCGGGCGAGAAATCTTCCTTCACATTTGTGGCTCGTCCCACAACCGCTTGCAAATCGGATACCTTTACCGGAGATCCTGTTTGGTCCGTGATATGGAGGATCAAAAGCCCGCCTTTGAACTCCGCCCGAACATCCCAGCCCAAGGCTTGCTGATTCTGTAGGCGCTCATTGAATTCCTGACTAGCAACATAGGAATTCTTCACCTCGAGTCCCGGAAAGGTCTTGACCGCCTTATAGGCCAATAAAAGGTTAACCGTAATAATCACGCCAAAGGCCGCTACAAACACAGCCAGAGCGTGTTTTCCGGTGAACTGCCGTTCCGACATACCTAGTCCCCCCGACCTATGAACGTTGTGTCTTTGTATGCACGTTCGCCGCTTTCAAGATCTTCAACCCAAATACGTACCGAGGTTGTATCAGCTCCCGCAGGGTCGGTGTCTTTGGACGCAGCAATGTAGACCCGCGTTAACTGCGCGGTGTCTGCTGCGACATATACGGTTTCCCCTTCGACACCTTCGATTTCAATCTGCATTGCCGGATCGCCGACCAGCGACAACCTGAATGAACGTTCTTCGCCATGTTTGTTGCGCAAACGCACGTCGTACGTATTACGGATTGTGCCATCAGACAAAGTAACGAAAGTAGGATTGCGCACGGGTGCGACCGTAAGATCAATATCCGAGCGGATGAACAAGGCAAACAACATTGCGAACCCAACGAGCGACCAAAGTGCTGTGTACATGATAGTTCTTGGTCGAAAGATATGCTTCCAGACATTCCTTGGCTTTTCGCCTGCACGTTCGCGCGTTTCGTCGCTAAGTGCCATGTAGTCTATCAGTCCGCGCGGCTTCCCGATCTTGGCCATCATGTCATCGCAGGCATCGATACAGAGTGCGCAGGTGATACACTCCAACTGTTGTCCATCTCTGATATCAATCCCGACCGGACACACGTTCACGCAGGCCATGCAATCAATGCAGTCGCCCAATTCAGAATCAGCAGTTCTCTTACCTTTGCCGCGAGGTTCGCCCCGCCATTCACGATATCCGACCACAAGCGTGTCTTCGTCCATCATCGCAGCCTGAATCCTGGGCCATGGGCACGCATAGATACAAATCTGTTCTCGGGCGAACCCCCCGAACAAAAAGGTGGTGCCAGTTAGGATGAGTACGGTCGTATATGCGATCGGGTGCGCGTTTCCGGTGATCAGATCGCGCGCCAAGGTAGGCGCGTCAGCGAAATAGAAAACCCAGGCCCCGCCTGTCGCCAGACCGATCAGCAACCAGACTACCCATTTCGTCAATCGCAATCGTGCTTTTCTAAGATCCAGTTTCTTTTGCCGATGCAATCGCAATCGCGCGTTCCGATCGCCTTCGATCCAGCGCTCAACCAGAATATACAGATCCGTCCAAACAGTTTGAGGGCAAGCATATCCGCACCACACCCGGCCCAACGCCGACGTGAACAGAAACAGCCCCAACCCCGCCATGATTAAAAGCCCTGCAACGAAGTAGAATTCATGCGGCCAAATCTCGATCCAGAAGAAATAAAAGCGACGGTTCGCCAAATCCAGCAACACTGCTTGATCTGGCAGGCTTGGCCCACGATCCCACCTGATCCACGGCGTCAGATAGTAAATCCCCAAAGTGACCGCCATGATGATCCATTTCAGGTTGCGAAATGGCCCGGATACGCGCCGGGGGAAGATCGGCTCCCTGGCCGCGTAAAGGCTCGGGGCTGGGTTGGAATCGCTCACAAGGTGGCTCCGGTTCTGGCTTTTTCAGGCGACTTCTTCCAGATCATACAACCAAGAACTTTGATTTGGGTCAAAAGCACATCACAAAGACACCTTTTGTCACACCTGCCGAGCTTGCCGTTTTAGCCAGCCTACGAATGTTTTGACCTCTGCCCGCATCGGAGATCGGGCCGTAACAATATGGTATCCGGCTGCGTCTGGCTCTGAGTATAGCTCAACAATTCGACCATTCAGAATGTCCTGTTCGACAAAGTGTCGCACAGTAATAGTGACCCCCTGCCCTGCCCTTAGGCCGTCTAACACCAAATTTCCGGGAACTTCGATACGGCCTGCACCCGGCCCAATTTCCGCACCGCGGCCAGCAAGCCACATCGACGCTTCGGTTGTACCAACCTCTTGCAGCCAGGGCAGCTCGGCCAAATCGGCAGGGGTCCAGTCGGACTTGTCTTCCAAAAGCTCCGGCGCAGCCACTATCACCATCGGAGACCTGAGCAGCATTTGCGAGTCGACACCTGACCAACCGCCTTCACCGTAACGGATCGCAATATCAACTCCGCCCGGGCGCAGTTCAACCAGCTCTGGGGAAGGATCCAGAATTAGGCCAATTTCGGGATGGACTGCGCGAAACGCAGGAAGCCGAGGCATTAGCCAAGATGCGGCGAATGAAGATGTCAGGGAAACATGCACCGGTCGGTCTGAACCTGATCGGACGAGTTCTTCGACCGCTACGCCTATCGCCCCAAACCCCAGATGCAAAGCGCGGGCGAGGTGTTCGCCTTCAGCGGTCAACGACATGGTCTTACCGCTTCGATCCAACAGCGCGACTCCCATGTGCTCTTCCAGAACTCGCAATTGCTGGCTTATTGCAGCGTGACTAACATTTAGCGCGACTCCGGCCTGAACAACATTTTTCTTTTCTGCGAATGCAGCGAATGCTCTCAACGATGTCAAAGGCGGAAGTGATTTCCAATTCATATGTAATCCAGACTTACATATCGAAATAGTAATTGAGTCGCATTTCTACCGTCAAAGGTCAATCTTGAAAGCAGTTGTCAAACACATGCAGGAGAGTTTCTATGCTATCGATCTACGCAAAATCGTTCATGACCGCCACGCGCATTAACGCACCGACCATCGTGGATGCGCCGCGACGCAAGAGTGCGAAACGACATTGGCTACCCAATGGCCACTGGTGGCTGCAAAGAAAACGCGATATCGACTTGCGCCATCTGTGATTGCCGAACCAAACCAGTTTCTGGACCCAATCGGTTCTAGGTTATATTCTTGAAAAATCGGCACCGGCTGTTCAGGAAACGCGCGAACAGATGATACAACCGGTGCCGAGACCTTCGGGCGAAAAGCCGTCCGAAGGTATCTCCATATCGTTACTGGCCGCCGCCCAGCTGATGCACATAGGCGGTAACTGCTCGGATTTGTGCTTCGGTCAGGCGGTTTTCCCATGCGGGCATCACACCGTAGCGACTGTAAGTAACCGTTTCAGTCAGTTCCTGCTCACTTCCGCCGAACAACCAGATCGCGTCTGTCAGGTTCGGCGCGCCTTGAGTAACATCGCCTTTACCGTCTTCACCGTGACAAACCGCGCAATTGTCCGCATAGACGACTTCGCCGGCTTGCGCTGCACCGTCATCTGTCTGCGCATTTGTCAAAGACATTACGTATTGAACAACTTGTGTTATCTCATCTTGCTCAAGGATTTCGCCAAATGCAGGCATTTCAGAGTACCGCGCATCGTCGCTTTCTTCGTTGCGGATGCCGTAGGCTACCGAGTATTCGATGTCTTCCATCGTACCACCCCACAGCCAGGCATCATCCAACAAGTTGGGGAAACCCGAAGCACCCTCCGCGCCTGAGCCGTGGCATTGCGCGCACCACGTACGGAAAACCGCGCCGCCCGCATTTACGGCGTATTGCTGAAGCTCTGCATCGCTTGCGATACTATCCAACGGGGTTTCTACAAGCTTCGCGTTCAAGGGCGCGTTCGCCTCTTGGAAAGCGATCATCTCCTCTTGTACCAAAGCACGTGAAGACCACCCCAGGACACCAGCTGTAGCCGACTGAACCAAAGGCCACGCGGGATACATGATCGTGTAAATCACGCCCCAAAAAATAGTCGCGTAGAACGTCCAAAGCCACCAACGCGGCATCGGGTTGTCAAACTCTTCCAGACCGTCCCAGCTGTGACCGGTTGTCTGCGGATCACCCGGTTGTTTTTCAGGTGTCTTGCTCATTTCCGCGCCTCCTTGGATGTGGCGGGTTTGTCTTCATGGCGGAATGGAATGTTCGCCGTGTCTTTGTACTCTTTGCTGGCACCTGGGCGAAAAACCCAGATGACGATGCCTATGAAAAAGGCAAAGAGCAGCAGCAACATCCAACTATCCGCAAACTGCCTTAGGATTGTGTATTCTTCCATTGCACCCTCCCTAGCGGCTCGGGTCCGGGGTGAAAGTCGAGAAATCGACCAAAGTACCCAGCATCTGCAAATACGCGATCAGCGCGTCCGCTTCGGTCAACTCGGGTTGGCCATCAAAGTTTCGCACGTTCACCTTATCGCCGTATCTTTCAAGCAGACCGTCATAATCGCTGTCCGGGTCAGCCTGGGCACGGAAGTCGGCCTTAGCATTCGCGATCATTTCTTCTGTATAAGGCGTTCCAACAACCGCATTTGCAGCCATAATGTCGCCGATATACTCACCGTCCAGCTTTCGGTTTTCGAGGAAGCCGTATTTTGGCATCACCGACTCCGGCACCACAGATTGGGCATCTCGCAGGTGCCGAACGTGCCAATCGTCCGAATATCTGCCGCCAACGCGGGCCAGATCTGGCCCCGTCCGTTTTGACCCCCATTGAAATGGATGGTCATACATCGATTCAGCGGCCAGCGAATAATGTCCGTAACGTTCGACCTCATCCCGCATCGGACGGATCATCTGACTGTGACAGACGTAGCAGCCCTCGCGCAGATAAATTTCCCGGCCAGCCATCTCTAACGGGGTGTAAGGACGCATGCCCTCAACCTTTTCGATGGTGTTTTCAAGATAGAAAAGCGGGGTAATTTGAACGATGCCACCAATGGTAACGACCAAAAAGCTGAAGATCAGCAGGAGGGTCGCATTGGTCTCGAGGATTTTATGTTTGTCGAGAATTGCCATTGCTCCGGCCCTCCTTATTCAGCCGGGACCGCGACGGTCAGGCTGGCCTCTTTGGCCGGTGCCTTTCGGACGGTCATCCACAGGTTGTAGCTCATGATTACCGAGCCAGCGAGGAACAGTACTCCTCCTAAACCGCGCACCACGTACATTGGGAACTTGGCTGCAACTGTGTCAGCGAATGAATTCACCAAGAAACCATTGGCGTCCACTTCGCGCCACATCAGGCCTTCCATGATGCCGGTAACCCACATCGACGCGGCGTACAGCACGATGCCGATGGTGGCGAGCCAGAAGTGCCAGCTGACCATTTGCAGCGAATAAAGGCGCTCGCGCTTCCACAGGACAGGCACCAGAAAGTACAGCGCACCAAAGGTTATCATACCATTCCAGCCCAGCGCGCCCGAATGCACGTGGCCAATGGTCCAGTCGGTGTAATGGCTGAGGCTGTTCACCGCACGGATCGACATCATCGGACCCTCGAAGGTGGACATGCCATAAAAGCCCACGGAAATAACCATCATTCGGATGATCGGATCGGTACGTAGCTTATCCCAAGCACCTGACAACGTCATCAGTCCGTTGATCATACCACCCCAAGACGGCATCCAAAGCACGACTGAGAACACCATGCCCAGCGTCGAGGCCCAGTCCGGCAACGCAGTGTAATGCAGATGGTGTGGACCTGCCCAGATATACAGGAAGATCAACGCCCAGAAGTGGATGATGGACAATTTATATGAAAACACCGGACGTTCGGCTTGTTTCGGAATGAAGTAGTACATCATCCCCAGGAAACCGGCGGTCAGGAAAAAGCCGACAGCATTGTGACCATACCACCACTGGATCATAGCATCCTGCACACCGGACCAAACGATGACCGATTTCGATCCCCAGATGCTGACCGGAATTGTCATGTTGTTCACCAGATGCAACATTGCAACCGTAACGATGAAGGCCAGGTAAAACCAGTTGGCCACATAGATATGAGGCTCTTTCCGTTTTACGATCGTGCCAAGATATACGGCCAGATATGCGACCCAGACGACTGTCAGCCACAAATCAACATACCATTCAGGCTCTGCGTATTCCTTGGACTGTGTGCCGCCAAGCACATAGCCTGTCGCGGCCAGAACAATGAATAACTGGTAACCCCAAAACACAAACCATGCCAGGTTACCGCCCCACAATCTGGCGGCACTGGTTCGTTGCACCACATAGAAAGACGTCGCAATCAGTGCATTGCCGCCGAATGCGAAAATTACCGCCGACGTGTGCAGCGGACGCAGACGGCCAAAATTCAGATAACCCTGAGCCCATTCAAAGTTTAGCCCGGGAAAAGCCAACTGGAACGCAATGAACGTACCCGCCAAAAAACCAACGACGCCCCAAAACGCCGTCGCGATCACGCCATATCGGATGACGTCATCCATGTATTCCGCCGAGCGATCTACAATAATATCTGGCTCATCGGTGTTGCGAAGCGTCCAGATGAACAATCCTGCGGCGATTAGCATCACCAGAATCGCATGCACCTGATACGCCAAATCCCGTGCATAATTGGATCCTATGGCTGCAAATAGCACCACAAGACCAAGCACGATCAGCTTGATGTAATTCGACATGTTGCGTCCCTTTGCCGTGCCTCGCCCGGTTCTCGTGCCGTGCGAAACTTATTTGACTGGCTGCAGTTCTGTCGGACGGCAGCCAATACTGCTTTGATCTGTATCAAGACAATAACCTGAATTCTGTGACACGCATAAATAATTGAATGGGTTAACTGGTCTCGCGATCCAAGTTACCCAAGTGAATGAGGTCAAGATGGCGTACAAATCTCTTCTCACGGTCATGACCGAAACGGAAAAAGCACGAGCGGCACTAGCCCAGATCGCCGTTTTGGCGGACGCGCAAGATGCACATGCCGAAGCTCTCTGTCTGGGCGTCGACCGAACGCAGACCGGATATTACTACGCAGGAGCAAACGCTCTGATTCTTCAGGAATCACTGACCCGGGCAAATGCCGAGGCAGACAGCTTGCTGGCTTTTGCAAAGGACTATCTTGGCAAAACCGGAGTTAGATGGTCGGCCGAAAATGGCGTTGCGCAGATCGCAGATATTGGCCGCCACGTCGCCCACCGTTCCCGGTTTTCTGATCTTGTCGTACTGCCGAAACCGTATGGACAGGATTGTGGGACCGAAGCAGAACCTATTGTCGAATCCGCCTTGTTCGAAGGACATGCACCGGTACTGATTGTACCAGAAGACATTGAGCCTGTTGTAACGCCCAGCACGGTTCTTGTCGGTTGGAACGAAAGCGTCGAAGCCATGCGAGCCATTCGCCGCGCGTTGCCCTTTCTGCAACAGGCGGAACTAACGCGGATTGTCGTGATCGACCCGCCACGTCACGGACCAGATCGGTCTGATCCTGGTGGGATGCTGTCACAGATGCTTTCGCGGCACGGTGTTAAATGCGAGATCGACGTGCTCAGCAAGACGATGACCCGAGTTTCGGACATTCTTAACCGACATGCCGCCGATACAGAAGCCGACATGATCGTGATGGGAGCTTATGGTCATTCTCGGTTTCGCGAAGCCATTCTGGGTGGTGCAACCCGCAACATGTTAGAACAATCGGCTGTCCCGATCTTTATGGCTCACTGATGCAGGTGCCGATCTCGTTCGATGGCCGCCAGATTGAGCGGCCATTTCGCGTTTAAACCTTTCGGACCAACCCGATTAGGAACAGTAAAATCACGGCTCCTATCGTTGCAAAAAAGAACGATGAAAATAGTCCGCCACCAACAGAAAATCCAAGCGCAGGAAAGACGGTGCCGGCAAGAAACGCGCCAACGATACCAACAATAATATTACCTATAAGGCCGAAACCGCGTCCTTCCATAATCTTTCCGGATAGCCAACCAGCAATAGCGCCGATGAAAAGCATCGCCAAAACGCTAGAAAATTCCATGAAACTCTCCTGAAGCAATTGAACTCTGCAGCGCCCTTCTGCGCCCTTAGACTAGAAAACCTCCGTCGGCATCGTCGCCCGCTTCCTCCATCAAGCGGCCCATATCGGGTATGGTGACGTGGCGCTTACCTTCAAGGGTGATAACCGTATCTTTCTTCAGGGCCGATATCTGGCGACTTACGGTTTCAAGCGTCAAGCCCAGGTAATCGGCCATCGCCTCGCGCGTTAGCGGAAGGTCAAAGACGATTGGTCCAGTAATGCCGGTCTTGTTAACCGATGCATCCCTGCGCGCAATGATCGACAAAAGGCTGGCGATTTTTTCACGCGCGGTCTTGCGTCCCAATACCAGCATCCATTCTCGCGCTGCATCCAACTCATCCAATGTCATCTGCAACAGGCGATGGGCAATATGGGGAGTGCTGGCCATCATCTCCTCGAACGGCTTTTTTCTGAAACAACACATCACAACATCAGTAGTTGCCTGTACATCGTACGGGGCTGTTTCGCGGCCCGGACGACCTACAAAATCGCTTGGCAGCAACAGGCCGACCATCTGCGTGCGTCCGTCTTCCATGGTTTGTGTCAGAGAGGCGATACCAGATACGACCGAACCAACAAAGTTCATTGGATCACCTGACCAAATAATCGTCTGACCGGCTTCAAAACTGCGATAGTATTTGATCTTTTCCAGCGCTTCGAGTTCGTCTTTTTCACAATGCGCGCATACGGCCCGATGCCTTATGGGGCACTCTTCGCAATTTGTATGCTCATACAGGGCCTTGAGTGTCATTCACATTCCCAATTGATCTCGGTCAAAGTACCAGAGCGACTTCCGGTATACCGGGATTGCCATGATAGTAAAACCGCAATTGGCAAAGCTTGGACTTTTTGACGCTAAAGTACCGCGTTATACAAGTTACCCGACAGCCCCACATTTCAGCAATGACGTGGATTCCGACACATTTGGCGCGTGGATATCGGGCATAAGACCGAACAGCGCCATATCACTTTATATTCACGTGCCTTTTTGCCGCAGGCTTTGCTGGTTTTGCGCCTGCCGAACGCAGGGAACCCAAACGGACAATCCAGTAATTGCCTATGTGGATGTTCTGAAAGCCGAGCTGGATTTGCTCGCTGCACGGCTGCCAAAGGGTGTGACACTGTCGCGGCTGCACTGGGGTGGCGGAACGCCAACCTTGTTGAAGCCTGAGCTAATGCGAGATCTGGCGGCGCGCATTCAAGAAACGGTTCCTTTGGGACGCTGCGGTGAGTTCTCAGTTGAGATCGACCCAAACGAGATTGATGAGGCCCGCTTGGATACACTGGCCGAAGCGGGCATGAACCGCGCTTCGATAGGAATTCAGGACTTTGATGAAGAGATTCAGAAGACAATCGGTCGTATTCAGGGTTATGACACCACTCGCCGTGCAGTAGACATGATCCGAGCGAGGGGGATTTCGAGCCTGAACGCCGACATTCTCTTTGGTTTACCGAACCAATCCAAGTCACGGATGACCGAAAGCGTCCAGAAACTTCTGTCACTGTCACCAGACCGGGTAGCCTTGTATGGATATGCTCACGTTCCTTGGATGGCAAAACGCCAACAGATGATACCTTCGGACGCATTACCGACGCCCGAGCAAAGGCTGGATTTATTCGAAACCGCGCGGCGCCTGTTTTTATGGGATGGCTATGCTGAAATTGGGATAGATCACTTCGCGACAAAGGACGACGGCCTGACCCGTGCGCAACGCACCGGGCGCCTGAAACGGAATTTTCAGGGTTATACGGACGACGATGCTCCGGTTCTAATCGGGTTGGGTGCCAGCTCGATTTCACGCTTTCCACAAGGATACGCACAGAATGCCGCTGCCACGTCAGCCTATATCAAAGCCATCCGTGCTGAACGCTTTTCGACAGCGCGTGGGCATGTATTCAAGGGTCGCGACATTCTTCGGGCCCGCATGATCGAAGCATTAATGTGCGATTTCCAAATCGATTCAACCGAGATTTTGCGGGATCATGATGTTACCAGCTCTGAATTGATCCAGATGTACGATGCGGTGAACGCTGAATTTGATGGGTTGCTAAATGTTAGTGACGCAGGACTTGTCATTCCGCCCGAAGCTCGCGCACTGACCCGCATGATCGCCCGTAAATTTGACGCATATGACCTAAGCAAAGCTGGCCATAGTTCTGCAATTTAAAGCTGTTTTACCGCCTAATCTGCAGGGGCTTGACGTGTACCTCTGATTTTCTCCACACTCAGAACGTGGGAAATCCAACATTCCACGGCCTGAGGCAGGCAAATCTGCAGACAGTTCCGCCCGACGCACAGTGTCGGACCGCCTTTTTCGTGCAGCTATGATGCAACTTGAAAGAGGGACAGCACTCATGCGCGTTTTCACCGTCCTCGGCCCCAGCCAATCGGGCAAATCCACTCTGGTCGAGGCTATCAGCCGCCTCGACGGGCGGCCCACCACATTCGATGTTTCCGGAACCGTGCACCTGCACGGTTTTTCTTACCTGGACGAGCCCTGGTGCGCGATTGATGTGGACGGAGGCGGCGACGCGCTGGCCTACGTTGGCCCTGCAATGGCCATTTCAGACGCCGCTGTAGTGGTCGTTCCACCTGACCCGGATGCCGCAGTTCTATGCGCTCCTTACCTACGGTTGGTGGAAGAGGCAGGTATACCGTGCTTCCTCTTTATTAACCGGATGGACAATCCGAACGGCCGCATTCGTGACATTATCGCGGCGCTCCAAACATACTGCACGCACCATATCGCCTTGCGGCAAGTTCCAATCCGCGAAGGCGACACGATCGTTGGCGCTGTTGACCTGATCTCGGAACGCGCTTGGAAGTATCAAGAGGGCCAGCCTTCGGCTTTGATCGAGCTGCCCAAATCAGTCGAGGATCGCGAGCAGGAAGCCCGCACAGAATTACTAGAGACTTTGTCCGATTTCGACGATCATTTACTGGAACAGCTGATCGAGGACAAACAACCGCCCAGCGCCGAAGTCTACGATTTGGCTGCGCAGGTATTGCAAAGGCACCAGCTGATCCCAGCGTGCCTTGGTGCCGCAAGCCATGGCAATGGTCTGACGCGACTGATGAAAGCATTGCGTCACGAGGCGCCTGAGTTCGACATCGCTGCGGGGCGCGACGAAGCGGAAGAAAACGCACGCGCTATCGCTGGTTTTGCCGACGTGAAGAAACATATCGGAAAAATCATCGTTCTTCGGGGATTGGGTGATGGTGTCAAGGCACACGAGTCTTTGGGCGGTGAAACAGTCGGTAACCTGACGACACTTGATGCCAAAACTCAAATCGGCTCGCTTGAGGCAGGTCAGATCGGGTTGGCCGTAAAGTCGGACCACCTTAACCCTGGCAATCTTTATGACAGTAAATTGGCGACACCGTTGCCGGAATGGGCGTCGTCGCATCCGGTTGCGCACCGTCAGGTCGTTTCGCCCGCACACGAGCGTGACGACGTTCGCCTTTCAAACGCGCTCAGCCGTATGGCAGAAATCGATCCTGGGCTGTATCTGGAGCAAGACGAGTTAAGCGGTCACGCGGTTCTAGGTTCTCAGGGACCTCAGCATATGCGCCGGGTTACCGCAAAACTGTCAGAGGATTTCGGTATAGAAATTGCCGCAGATCCAGTCGAAACCGCCTACCGCGAAACGATCCGCGCGCCGATTGAACATCGCCATCGCCACCGCAAGCAGTCAGGAGGTGCGGGGCAATTTGCCGATGTCGTGATCTCAATTGCTCCACTACCCCGCGGATCTGGCTTTCAGTTCGAAGAAATAGTCAAAGGCGGCGCGGTGCCGAAAAACTACATTCCATCAGTCGAACATGGCGCCAAGGACGCTCTGGTACAAGGTCCCGAAGGCTTCCCAGTGGTGGATGTAAAAGTAACGTTGAGTGACGGTAAACACCACAATGTCGACAGCTCTGACTATGCGTTTCGGACTGCTGGTAAAAACGCAGTACGCGAGGCTTTGCCGCAGGCCAAGCCTGTTGTGTTGCAACCAATTCTGAATGCAGAAATCCATTTGCCGTCCGATTTTGTTGGCGATCTCGTGCCCACCATCAGTTCGTTGCAAGGGCAGGTATTGGGATTCGAAGGAAATCCGAACGCTTCCGGTTGGGAGATCTTCAACGCGCAACTTCCTGCTGTCGCCGAAGATGAATTGCATCGAACTCTAGCCAGCGCAACCCGCGGAACCGGTTGGGTTAAATTGCAATTCGATCATTACGAAGAATTGCGCGGCCCTGTTCCCAAATCGGCGGAAAAGGAAAAGATGGCCAGCGCTTGATCCCAGTTTGGCGGGCCGTGTTCAGCCCGCCGCTGAAATCAGTTCGCGAGTATATTCAGTCTGAGCATTCTCGAACAATGCGTCGGCAGTGCCCATTTCAATTACGTCGCCATTCCGCATTACAATGACATTGTGTGACATCGCCCGGACAACCTTAAGGTCATGGCTGATAAACAAATAAGCCAGACCATATTTGCGTTGCAGATCACGCAGCAGATCAACAATCTGCACCTGAACGGTCATGTCCAACGCGCTTGTTGGCTCATCAAGAACCAACAATTTCGGGCGTAGCACCATCGCGCGGGCTATTGCAATGCGCTGACGCTGCCCACCGGAAAACTCATGTGGATAACGATCCATTGTTGCTGGATCCAAACCAACCTCGGTCATCACGTCCGCAACCAACTCACGGGGTTGGCGGCCCGGGTCTACCTTATGGATTGCCAAACCTTCCGCAATGATCTGCATACATGTCATGCGCGGACTCAAGCTCCCGAAAGGGTCTTGGAACACTATCTGCATATCCTTGCGTAGGCGGCGCAACTCACGCGTGGACCAGCTACGAACATCCTGATCGCGAAAGGTAATTCCGCCCTCAGATGCGATTAAACGCATGATTGCCAATGCCAAAGTTGTTTTACCCGAGCCGCTTTCCCCAACTATGCCCAGCGTTTCGCCGGCGCGCACGCTCAGCGTCGCGTCGTTGACCGCTTTCACATATCCGACGGTCCGCTTCAGAAATCCGCGCTGAATTGGGAACCAAACCTTCAGGTGATCTGTCCGGGTCACTTCTTCTGCGTCTGCGTCTACTGGTTCGGGGCTGCCTGAAGGTTCCGCTGCCAGTAACTTACGCGTGTACGGATGCTGCGGATTATCAAATATTTCGGAAGTTTGGCCAGTCTCGACAATTTCGCCATCCTTCATTACGCAAACCCGATCGGCAATCCGACGCACGATGACTAGGTCGTGGGTAATGAACAGCATCCCCATATTCTCGGATTTCTGTAATTCGGCTAACAGGTCGAGAATCTGCGCTTGAATCGTCACGTCCAATGCAGTGGTTGGTTCATCTGCAATCAAAATATCCGGCTTGTTAGCCAAGGCCATTGCAATCATGACACGCTGCCGTTGGCCACCTGACAACTGATGTGGATAGCTGTCCAGCCGTTCTTCGGGATCGCGGATACCGACCTTGGTCAAGAGCTCGACAATCCGTTCACGCGCGGTATCTCCCGAAACGCCCTGATGCAAGGCCAGAGACTCGGCCATCTGCTTTTGGATTGTGTGCAATGGGTTCAACGACGTCATCGGTTCCTGAAAAATGAAACTGATGTCGTTGCCTCGTACCTGCATGAGGCGGTCTTCGGATGCACCTATCATCTCTTGGCCATCGTACGTGACCGAACCTTCGACAACCGCGCTATCGCCTAGAAGCGAGACGGTGCTCAGAGCGGTCACAGATTTCCCCGAGCCTGATTCCCCAACCAGCGCAACGGTTTCGCCACGATCCACAGTGAACGAGACAGCTTTGACCGCGGCCGATATCTTTCCGTCCTGCCGGAACGAAACGTTGAGATTATTCACGTCCAGCAAGCTCATGAAAAAGTCTTTCTGGGATCAAACGCATCGCGGACGCCCTCAAATATGAACACCAGTAAGGACAGCATAATGGCAAAGGTGAAAAAGGCGGTGAAAGCCAGCCATGGGGCCTGAAGGTTTTGTTTAGCCTGCAAGGTCAATTCACCCAACGAAGGGGCCGATGACGGCAGGCCAAAACCAAGAAAGTCCAGCGAGGCAAGCCCGCCTATGGTCCCTGTCACGATAAAAGGCATGAAAGTCAAAGTCGCAACCATCGCGTTGGGCAACATGTGCCGGAACATGATTGTCATGTTCCCCACGCCCAGCGCCCGTGCGGCCCGCACGTATTCAAGGTTTCTTGCTCGTAGGAATTCCGCTCGGACCACGCCGACCAACCCAGTCCACGAGAACAGGATCATTAGGATCACCAGTAGCCAGAAACTTCGCCCAAGAACCGCGAACATAATGATGATTACATAAAGAGACGGTGTCGCCGACCATATCTCGATAATCCGTTGAAAAATCAGATCCAGCCAACCACCAAAAAATCCTTGGATTGCGCCTGCGAAAACTCCTATCAGGCTGGCTGCGCCCGTGACTATCAATGTGAATAAGATCGACAGGCGAAAACCATAGATAACACGCGCCAGGACATCCCTTTTAGTGTCATCGGTCCCTAGCAGGTTTTGTCCGTTGGGCGGCAAAGGAGCGGCCCCAGGGCGGTCCACACTGGTGTTGAAGGAATAAGGAATAGGCGGCCAAATGGCCCAGCCTCGCTCAAATCCTTCGGCCTGGAACGTGCCTTGCTGGATTTCTTCAATGATCCCCTCCGGGTCATCGAAACATTGGTCCAGCCCACCGCTGTCAATAAGGCACTGAACCTCGGGGTCTCTGTAAATCGCTTCGGTCTGGAAATCGCCGCCGAATTCTGTTTCCGCATAAAAATTGAAAACCGGCGTGTAGAACTCACCCCTGTACTTCACCAAAATTGGCTTATCGTTAGCGATGAATTCCGCGAAGAGTGACACGCCAAACAAAACTGAGAAAATGATCAACGACCAGAAAGCCCGTCCATTGCGGCGAAAGTTGCGCCAGCGGCGTTGATTGAGAGGGGAAAGAGCCATCTACCCCTCCCGCTTTTCGAAATCGATGCGCGGATCAACCAGCACATACATCAGATCGCTGATAATCCCCACAACCAGCCCCATAAGGCCGAAAATGAAAAGCGTACCAAAGATCACCGGGTAGTCACGCGCAACCGCGGCTTCGAACCCAAGCCGCCCCAAGCCATCAAGCGAGAAGATGGTTTCGATTATGATCGAACCGCCAAAGAAAACACCGATAAATACCGCTGGGAAACCGGCGATTACGATCAGCATAGCGTTGCGAAAAACATGGCCATACAAAACTCTGCCCTCTGACAAACCTTTCGCACGCGCGGTCATAACGTACTGTTTCTTAATCTCATCAAGAAACGAGTTCTTGGTCAGCAAGGTCAGTGTAGCAAAGGCAGAGATTGTCAGAGCGATAATAGGCAGCGCAATGTGCCAGAAGTAATCCGCTATTTTGCCCAAAAGGCTAAGGCTGTCCCAATTGTCGGATGTCAGCCCACGCAGCGGGAAAATCTGCCAATAAGATCCGCCTGCAAACAACACCAGCAGCAAAATGGCAAACAGGAAGCCGGGAATTGCATAAGCAACGATGATCGTGCCGCTGGTCCAGGTGTCAAACCGCGATCCATCCCTAACGGCTTTGCGGATACCCAGAGGAATCGAAACCAGATACGCAATTAAGGTTGACCAAAGACCCAGCGAGATCGAAACCGGCATCTTCTCCAAAACCAAGTCGATCACGCTGATCGACCTGAAATAACTCTCACCAAAATCGAGCGTTAGATAATTGCCCATCATGCTTAGAAACCGCGCAAGGGGCGGTTTGTCGAAACCGAACTCCTTTTCAAGCTCCGCTATGAACTCGGGCGGCAGCCCCCTTGCCCCGACATATTTGTCGTCAAAGACGCCACCTCCGGGTTCGGCGCTTGCACCGGCATCGCCACCGCCGGCAAACCCGGCGAACACGTCTCCCTGACCCTCAATCTGCGCAATAATCTGTTCGATTGGCCCACCGGGAACGAACTGCACCAACGTGAAGTTTACGACCATAATGCCCAGCAGTGTCGGAATGACCAGCAGCAGACGTCTTAGGATATAGGCGCCCATGTTATCGAAGCGCGCCTTTGGCTTTCAGAGCGGCCTCTTTTTCTGGGTTGATCCACCACAGATCCAGATATCCAAGGCTGAAAGGGGGCAAGTTTTCCGGATACTCGTACATGTCGTAATAGGACGTCCAATAGTCAGCGATGTACCCCACTGGGATTACGAAGAATTCGTAACGCAATGCTCGGTCCAATGCCATCAGGGCCGCATCTTGATCAGCCTGATTGTCGGTTTCGAAGGATGCTTCGATAATTGCATCGACCAATGGACTTGCCAGACCAGCCGGATTGAAAAGGCTGAATGCCGCCTCCTCTGATCCATACATTTGGCTCAGGCCTCCACCCGTGGACAAAAACGATCCATAGCGGGTTGAGTAAACCATGTCGTAGTCCCGCTCACGGCTACGCAAGGTGTATTGGGCCGGGTCGACTTTTTCTGCCGAGGCATCCACGCCCAGAGCCTGAAGGTTCTGAACATAGGTCTCGATCATCGTCGCGGTCGAGGTCGGGAGGTTGGACGGGTATGGTATGTTGACTTTTAGTGTCTGCCCCTCGGCATTGCGACGCAGATTACCTTCGCCAACAGGCCAACCTGCCTCGTCCAATGCTTTAGACGCCTTGCGTAGGTTCCGACGATCGTTCAAGCGCGCCGAGTTCGATTCATGAACGACTACTGCTTCTTCTGCTAGGAAATCCGCCGGAACAACATCACCCAGACCTTCCAGGAAAGCCAATTCGGCCCCTTGCGGAATACCTGTGGCCTCTAGCGGAGTACCTTGGATAAAGGAGTTCCGAGGAGAATTCAGCCCAAACAAAAGAGACTCGTTTGTCCACTCAAAATTAAATGCCAAAGCCAAAGCCTCGCGGACGTTCTTGTCGGTAAATTGAGGTTTACCAAGATTGAACACAAACCCAGAAGGCGTCGGTGGGCTGCCGTCAGGAATTTCGTCTCGAACCACTGATCCTTCGTTCAGCTTCGGGAAATTATATCCGGTGGCCCAAAGTTTTGGGTCACTCTCGATGCGCATCGTGTATTCTCCGGCCTTGAAACCTTCGAAGGCAGCCGTTTGATCCGCGAAGTATTCTACCCGGATAATGTCAAAATTGTTTCGCCCGCGATTGAAAGGAACATCATTGCCCCAATAGTCGTCCCGTCGCTTGTAAACGATGCGTCGGTTAATGTCGTAACTATCCAGCTGGTAAGGCCCGGAGCCAACGGCAACCTCGAGCCGAGGTTCGTCCAACCTGCGAGATTCGTCAGCTTCGAACCAAGCTTTCGAGAAAACAGGAGTAGCACCCACCGTTTCGATCAGGCTTCGTCTTGTAACTTCTGGGTTAAATGTGAACTTGACGGTGTGATCGTCCAAAGCTTCGGCACCGGTGACCATCCGACCTACAGCCTGCGCGTAAGAAGGGAGGCCCTGTTCAATAAACAGTCTATGACTGTAAACAACATCTTCGGCGGTGACCGGTGTCCCGTCCCAGAATTTTGCCTCCGGGCGCATGTGAAAGATGACGTAGTTGCGCCCCTCATCATACTCCAGGCTTTCTGCAAGAACCCCATAGTACTGCCCTACGCTGTCGTCAGAACTTTCGATCAGACGATCGTATTGCAATGTCGTCAACGCACCAGAGCGGCCCTTGCGGGAATAGGGGTTGAGCGAATCGAACGTGCCCGAAGCCGCCAAAGACAACTCCCCGCCTTTGGGCGCATCTGGGTTAACATAGTTCAGATGAGTGTAATCCGCCGGGTAGTCCAGATTCCCGAAATAGGAATATCCGTGACTGCTTGTGACCTTGTCTTCTGACGCCAGCGCTGGGTCACCTGACAGAACGGTTGCAGACAAACCCAAAACCGCCACCCATGGCCGGAATTTTGAAACGCGCGTTGATGGCGAAAGGGAGATCATAGTGCTCATCCTCTGGTGTCTATCACGGTTTTTATGTCGTTCATGTTAGGTAAAAGTCCAACACTGCCTGTTGCAAGTTTAGACTGCGTGAACGCTTTGTGAAGATTTCATCAGACAAAAAAAGGCCGCTGCGGTTTGCGGCGGCCTTGAATCTTTGCGATGGAATAGCAGGATCAATTTCCGATGGTTTGCAAATATGCAATTAAATCGGCGCGTTCTTGAGGCTTTTTCAGGCCGGCAAAGCTCATCGAAGTACCCGAGATATAGCCGCTTGGACGTTCAAGGAACGCATCAAGCGCTTCGGGTGTCCAATTGCCGCCATGTGCCTGCATGGCCGCCGAATAGCCGGTAAAGCCCTTGGCCGACGCAACCGGCCGGTCAACGATAGCGTACAGGTATGGACCTGTGCCATTTGCGCCGTCTTCCAGCTTGTGACAAGCCGTGCATTTGCGGAACACACGGGCACCTTTCTCCGGGTCTGCAGCTGCTAAAAGCTCTTCGAACACAACCTCTTCACCATCAGCACTTTCACCGGCGCTTTCCGTCTCAATCACGTAAGCAGCCTCCGCGCTGTGGCCACCCACATGATACAGGATATCTCCGCCCCATTTGGCCAGAAGAAGCGCAAGGAAGGTTCCGAACAGGCCGGCTGCGGCCTTGGTAACTGTCATCGTGTCGAACATTGATCGCGAGTCCATTTCAGCTGTCTTCGGGGTGTCTAAGGCTTCCCCTCGCAAGAGGCAAGGTATAGACACCGCGACGAAACGCCCAATGTGGGAACTTGTTGCACGGAATCGATCAAATGACCAAACGCATCGCTTTTCAAGGGGAACCCGGCGCTTACAGCCACGAAGCCTGCCGCAATGCAAGGCCAGAAATGGATGCTTTACCCTGCCGAACTTTTGAAGATGTTATCGAATCGGTCCGTTCCGGCGAGGCGGATTTGGCGATGCTGCCGGTGGAGAATTCCACTTATGGCCGTGTTGCCGACATTCACCGACTGCTTCCTCATAGTGGGCTGCATATTATCGAAGAAGCCTTTGTTAGGGTTCATATCAACCTTTTGGGAGTGCCCGGCGCGACGTTAGAAGAAATTACCGAAGCTCACTCCCACTTAGTGTTGCTTCCACAATGCGAAGGTTTCCTTAAAGAACACGGTATTCGTGGCCGGGTCAGCCCTGACAATGCGCGCGCCGCCCGCGAGATCGCCGAACTGGGTGACAGGCATTCGGCCGCCCTGGCCAGCGAATTGGCTGGTGAGATTTATGGTCTGAATGTTTTGGCCCGGCACGTTGAAGACCGCGGCGACAACACTACCCGTTTTCTTGTTATGTCACCGCAAGCCGACACGACGCGACGCGGCGAACATGAAATGATCACGAGTTTCGTTTTCCAGGTGCGCAATATCCCCGCGGCTTTGTACAAGGCCATGGGCGGTTTCGCCACCAACGGCGTTAACATGACAAAGCTGGAAAGTTACATGATCGATGGATCTTTCACTGCGACGCAATTCTACGCGGATATTGTCGGCCACCCAGAAGACCGAAATGTACAACTTGCCCTCGACGAACTTGAACACTTCACAACGAATGTCGAAATTTTGGGCGTGTACCCTGCGGCCCGGCCAAGAGGCTAGAACATTTATACCAACGAATCTCGGACCCCCGCTAAGCGCTGCACCAGTCCTGTCTTACAGCTGAACGAAACTCCTTGAAGAACGATTTAACGATCAGCGTCACCGTAACACTGCGCACCCAAACCCACCTGTGGACGGGCTACATGCTGTGACGGTAACGTTCCTCCGCATCGCGGGCGAAGTCACTCAGTCGCGATTGAAACTGGCGCCGGGCACGTGACTGCCCTAGTTTAAGGGATTGCAACAACAAACGCGCCGTAAGGGTCTTGGCCGCTAGCGACATTGAGATTTTCAAGCGTGTGCGACCCTTGGAAAGTGCTAGAAGCTCGATCGAAGTTTCACCCTTCATTCCTTTGCTGTTGGCCCTAAATTTTATCGCAGAAGGCCGATCAAATTCAGTCATTTCAACCATGATCTGGCGAGGTTTGCTTCGCACTTTGACTACGGTCTCCCATTTGGCTCCAACGATTGCAGAGTGTTGCGCAGAAATTCGTCGCACGTCAGCGCCTCGCCGAACGGCCAAACGCTCGAATCTATCGAAATCCGACACAAAGGCGAATACCGCATCGATTGGAGCTTCGATGTCTTCCTGCGCTGAAAACTTCATTTTTGCCTTATTAGTCTTTGTTACGAACCAAGCTTTCGTCAATCCAGCGTGTCTGACAGCCAGTTTTGCAAAAGAAAGTGTGCAATCGCTCCTTTTCGGGCAGGCAGCAGCTTTGGATGCTCACCTGCGTAAGCCTGCATCATTTCTGTTCTGGTGACCCAAATGGCGTCTTCAATTTCGACCGGATCAATTTGAATGTCGCGCGACAGAGCCTGACCCGAACACCCCATCATAAGCGACGCCGGGAAAGGCCAAGGCTGGCTCGCCAAATACTGCACAGCGCCGACGGGAACTCCAGCTTCTTCCATCACTTCACGACGGACGGCGGCCTCTAGCGTTTCACCAGGTTCCACAAATCCGGCCAACAGAGAATACATCCCCTCCGGCCATCCGGGCGACCGTCCCATCAGCACAGAATTTCCATGGGTTATCAGCATGATCACCACGGGGTCGGTTCGCGGAAAATGCTGCGCCCCGCACGCAGGACAACTGCGCTGCCACCCTCCTTGCGAGATTTCGCTGCCCGCGCCACAACGGGCGCAGAAGCGATGCGTTTCGTGCCACCCCACGACCGCCTTTGCGGAGGCGGCCAATTCCGCATCCCGCGGTGACAGCCTTGTCATGATTCGACGCAGCTCAGCAAAAACATGGCCTGTTGGCAAATCTGGATGCTGCTGTTCACTTCCATCTACAAATGCGCCGACACCGGAAATGTCCAACCCTTCTGCGTCCCAACCTGAAATGTCCATTGCAAAATGCGGCACATCTTGATCGCCAAGACCCAGAAAAACAGGTTGTTCAACCGCGCCGCCAGGCCCCTGTGTTATTATGTCATGATGCATTGGGACCGATGCAAGTGAATCCAACCCCTCTCCCTGCACAAGAACCTTACCGCGCCAAATCAAATGACATTTAGCGGCCCCACCAGACTTTACCTTGGCCAGCATTTTCGCGTCACCTCGAATATGCGCCGCGCGGTCCAAACCCGAACCGCCGAATGTTACCTGTTCCGCGCGTTTCACTATTTTGCTCCCTCAAGTCCGAACCAAGGGCTGCCACGTCTTGCCCTCTGGTGCAACGGGCGTTCATCGGGCAAAATGCAAATGTCGCGTTTGAAAAACCGCACAATCGCCGCGGAAGTCGCAATCGTCCCGAACATTATGAACAAACAAATATTTTGACCGCAAGAAGCTCATAACTTGATCACCAAACCAAAAGTGCCGGTAGGCCAGCGCAAAGACGACCGCGCCATGATTCGGATTCTGGCCACCTCCGATATCCATATGAACGTGACTGGCTACGACTATTACGCTGATTGCACGGACACACGGATCGAACTCACCCGAACCGCAACCTTGATCCGCGAAGCACGGCAACAAGCCGTTCAGAATGACGCCCTTGTTTTGATGTTTGACAACGGCGATTCCCTACAGGGCACACCCTACGGTCAGTGGGCAGCCCAAACCATTCGGCACACCCATCCACTACCACAAGCGTTTGCTGCATTGGGTTATGATGCCGTAGGCTTGGGCAATCATGACTTCGGGTTCGGAGTCGCATTTCTCGAACAAATCGCTGAAAAGGCCACGTATCCGATTTTGTGTTCGAATATGCGGTACAAGGCCCTGAAAAGCCCTTGGCATCCTTATGCAATCCTTCCTCGCTCGGTTGTTTTAAACGGCAATAACGAACCGATTTGCATCGGCGTTTTATCAGTGTTGCCACCGCAAACACTCCAATGGGAAGCCCACAAACTTAAAGGTAAGGCCGAGGTTGAGGATATTGTCACTTCTGCCCATCACACTGCCGCAAATTTGAAGCAATTGGGGTGCGATTTGGTTGTGGCCCTGGCCCATACCGGATTAGGAGCCGATACTTTTGAAAACGGTCAGGAAAACGCCGCAATACCTTTGGCGGAAATAGACGCCATTGATGCGATCATAGCAGGGCACACGCACCTGACACTGCCGGGTCCTGGGCACGCGGGGTTAAAACACGTCGACCACGCAAGAGGTCTTGTACACGACAAACCCGTCGTTATGCCCGGATGGGCAGGATCACATTTGGGGATCATTGACCTATCCCTGAAACGGGATCAGAACAAAAAATGGCGGGTCGAAAATAGCCAGGCCGAACTAAGATCAATCCAATCGGACGTTGACGGATCCACAGTGGCGGAGGACGCAGAAATCTCGGCTTTTTTCGCGGCCGGCCATGTAGAGACCAGGGCACAGTCTGCCGAGCCGGTTGGACGAATTACGAAACCCCTGCACAGCTATTTCTCTTATTGTGGGTCCGACAGGAGCCTGAGTCTTTTGGCCGAGGCACAGGCCGCAGCTGTGAAGCCGTTTCTAGCCAACACGCAATTTGCGGATATTCCGGTACTCTCAGCGGTCGCACCAGCCAAATTCGGTGGCAGGGCAGGACCGCGATACTACACCGATGTGCCTGCCGGTGAAATTTCGATGCGCCATGTTGCGGACATTCACGTTTTTCCAAACGAACTTCGCGCCGTCCTTGCAAACGGGGCACAGATTCTGGACTGGCTTGAAATGTCTGCAGGCTTGTTCAGTCAGCTATCAAAAGACGGCCCCCATCTTTTGACTAATCCACATTGGACGGGTCATAACTTTGACATCCTTTACGGAGCGACCTGGCAAATCGACCTCTCAAAACCTGCCCGTTTTAACTGTGACGGTAGCCTGGTAGACGCTGCTAATTCACGCATTCTCGACGCAAGCTTCAATGGCACGCCAATCACGGAGGATCAGATTTTTGTCGTCGTTTTAAACAACTATCGGGCAAATGCTGGTGGCGACTTTCCAGTTGCGAAAAACCAGCGACTGATTTCTTTGCCATCGCTTCGCATTCAGGATGCACTGCGTGATTATCTGGCCGGGAATTTGCAGCCAACCCTTTTGGCCGAAACAGTAAAACCGTTCTCTTTTGCCCCTATGGGCAGCAGAACTGCAATCCTCAAAACCGGGCCTAATGCGCGGAATTACATTGATGAACTTGCAGAGTACCGACCGATTGATTTGGGACTTGATGACGAAGGCTTTATGCAAGTCCAACTCACGCTGTGATGGGTTGCCATTTTATGTCCTGACACTTATATCACACGGTGAGAGGTTGGCGCGGGCGAGCGCCTCGCCAACCTGGTCAGGTCCGGAAGGAAGCAGCCACAACGAGCCCCGCTTGGGTCGATGTCCAGCCTCTCACTCTCGAACGTGTATCGCGCGTAAATTCTATCAGCGGCAGGAGGGCCTTTATGATTGTAGCAATGACCCTTCGGGCTGATGGTTTCTGAGAACACACAAACTGATCATTGCCTGAACACACGACCTGAGGATGCGCGTTCGCCATCCCTTGGCCTTTTGACCTGAAAACAGGCAGAACAATGGTTTTTTCACTTTCGGACCTTGGATGGTCCTCTCATTTTGCCGCACAACACGCGGTTGATGCCTCACTGAATCCATATCGTATTTCAGCGGTTCATCGAGATCGCCTTATAGGCCTATCGCCTGAGGGCGAGGTGCCTTTAACGACCCCAAATCAGTCGACCGGAGATTTTGCTGTCGGCGACTGGGTACTGGCCGATGAACATGGTCGCATTCAGCGTTTGTTGGAACGTCGCAGCCTGCTTCAAAGACGTGCAGCTGGTACAAATGCCAAGTCACAGTTAATTGCAGCAAATGTCGACGTCTTGTTCATCGTCAGCTCTTGCAACGCTGATTTCAACCTGCCTCGGCTCGAACGATATCTGGCGCTGGCACATCAGGCGGGATGTTATCCTGTGATTGTCTTAACCAAGGCCGATACCTGCAAGGACGTAGCAGACTATAGTTCGCGTGCTGAAAGCCTGGCTCCATTCATAACTGTCTTGAGTGTAAATGCGCTGGATGCGGCTGATATCCAACATCTTCTGTCATGGTGCCCAACGGGTCAGACTGGCGCTCTGGTCGGGTCCTCGGGCGTTGGAAAGACGACGCTGGCAAACGGGATGACCGGTCAGTCCAACACAACGGCTGGTATCCGCGAAGATGATGCGCGAGGACGGCACACAACGACCTCGCGCGCCCTTATCAAGATGCGAAACGGCGGATGGCTTATCGATACACCTGGAATGCGGGCATTGCGGTTGCTCAATGCCGAAGAGGGTGTAGATGAAGTGTTTTCGGAGGTTATCGACCTCGCGAGAGCGTGCCGATTTTCTGATTGCCAACATTTGTCAGAACCCGGTTGCGCCATTCAGGCAGCTATCACCGCGGGAGAATTGGATGCCGCACGGCTTGATCGTTGGCGCAAGTTGCGACGTGAGGAATTGCACAATTCAGAATCCGTCGCGCAAGCCCGCGCTCGAGACAAGGCATTCGGCAAAATGGTAAGGTCCGTTATGCTGGACAAGAAGGCACAAAAGCGGATTTAAAATTTGGGCGCCGCGCAACCGGCGCCCAATATTCATGCCGGTATCATCCGGGGACAAACAGCTGCATTTCCATATGCAACGACCACTAGGTGTTCGACCTATCGTAATCCGAAGTCTAAAGGTTCCAACTGAGTGAACCGATAAAACCCTATGTTTGGATTTACCTTGCGTTTTTCTCCCTGAGTTTGAGCCTTAAGCTCACACTCCAGAATACAGCAAGCTTGACTTGGGTGTGGTTTGGCCATTAGCCGTTGGCTGATGGTTTCCCTGCCCTCGATTGAGGACGGGATTAAAAGGGAACACGGTGCGACCTTCCTGGGATACCGGAATGGTTCAAGTCCGAGACTGCCCCCGCAACTGTAAGCGGAAAGCGATGCCGAAATACCACTGGCCAACAGGCTGGGAAGGTCGGCAAAGCGACGACCCGCAAGTCAGGAGACCTGCCATCAAAAAATGAAACCGAAACTCGGGCGGGGCGTCCGGTTGGGGTCAGACCGTGATACGCGGGTCTTCCCGAACAAAGCCCATCGTCCAATGTGCGGAGGGCACATCATGATCTGGAACACGAAAACACATCGATTTACGGCCACGATTTGCCATCGCACGGGCACCGCGTGCCCTGCGATGGCACGCACGGGCCGTGAGCTGGCTAAATCCATCTTAGCCTCGGGACGGAGTGCAACGCGCGATATCGAAATCGAAGGCAGCGTTGAACTGGCGTATTGCAAAAACGGATGCACCGCAAAGTTTCGTGCACGGGTGGACGAAGTGCGCCTTTATTGCGGAGTGGAAACTGACACCCAAATGGATCTGTTAGATACCTTTGCCGAGCTAATGTTTGGGACAGATTTTGGTATCCTGCCATCTAGTGCGACATACAATCCCCCATGCGCCATGCTCCAGGCGCTAACGATATCTGAAATAGATGTGGCTGAACCAGATTACTGTGCGATCCTCTAGGGCTATTGCGCCGCGAAAACGACAGCCGGCGCTGTCGCCCAATGCATTTGGTCATCAGTCTCAACCGCACAGGGGCGAAGGGCCCTTAATCGCGTCAGCGCCGTATCGGGATTTTCGCCGCATTCGACCATTAATCGGAGTACGACCATTCCCGAACGACCGCACCCGCCGCGGCAATGAACCAAGACGCGACCACCGCCGGAGAGCGCTTGCCGCGCTGATGCGCTGGCAACACCCCAGCGTTTGCGGATTTCCGCCGATGGTGCCCCAAAATCCTCGACCGGAAGGTGAACCCAACGGCTGGCGCGGCTTTGTACGTCGCGTCCAAAGTCGCGAGCGCCGTCCATGATCATCTCAACTTCAGTCGCCATCGAGATCACAAGACCCGGACGCCAGCCGGAAATCATCTCAAGATCACCGGAATAATCACCATTCCGCCCAGGCATTGAGGTTAGCGCAAGTGTGCCACCGCCCACTTGCAACGCATGAATCACCATTTGAGACATCTTGCCGTTCCCCCCGAAACGTTACCCAGTAAGTCTTACGCGTGACATCAGACTCGGTGATTTTAACTCTGCCAGCGCAGTTTCCAAAACAAAATCCTGCTTACCCGCTGTGGACGCGGACGACAGGGGCCTCTACGCTGCGGTCTGAATACGAATCCGCGAAAGCAGACATGACCGACACGCCCAGCCCCGCCTATCAGGTTCTCGCCCGAAAATATCGTCCCGAAACCTTTGCCGATCTGGTGGGGCAGGACGCTATGGTTCGGACGCTAAAGAACGCGTTTGCAGCAGACAGGATCGCGCAGGCTTTTATCATGACCGGTATTCGAGGCACCGGTAAGACGACAACAGCCAGAATAATAGCCAAGGGCATGAACTGTATCGGCCCTGACGGCGAAGGCGGACCAACGACTGAACCATGCGGTCAATGCGAACATTGCATAGCGATAATGGAAGGCCGCCATGTTGACGTCATGGAGATGGATGCCGCCAGCCGCACGGGTGTGAACGATATCCGAGAAATCATCGACAGCGTACGTTACCGCGCAGCGAGCGCGCGCTATAAGATTTATATAATCGACGAAGTTCACATGCTGTCGACCAGCGCTTTTAACGCGCTGCTCAAGACTCTGGAAGAACCGCCCGAGCATGTGAAATTCATCTTTGCCACGACGGAAATCCGAAAGGTCCCGGTGACCGTCCTGTCGCGATGCCAACGGTTTGACCTACGTCGGATCGAGCCCGAGGATATGATCGCACTTCTCCGCCGGATCGCGGCGGCGGAAGACACTAAAATCGCAGATGACGCACTGGCGCTGATTACCCGCGCAGCCGAAGGATCAGCCCGCGATGCGACCTCTTTGCTGGATCAGGCAATTTCGCACGGTGCCGGCGAAACCACCGCAGACCAGGTTCGTGCCATGCTGGGCTTGGCTGACAGGGGTCGCGTGTTGGACCTGATGGATATGATCTTGCGGGGCGACGCCGCAGGTGCGTTAACGGAATTGAGCGCACAGTATGCTGAGGGCGCAGATCCATTGGCGGTACTGCGTGATTTAGCCGAAATAACACATTGGGTTTCTGTTGTGAAAATCACACCAGACGCGGCGGAGGACCCAACTGTTTCCCCGGATGAGCGGGCACGCGGTCAAGATATGGCCTCAACGCTGCCTATGCGCGTCCTGACCCGAATGTGGCAGATGTTGCTTAAAGCGTTGGAGGAAGTGTCCGCAGCGCCAAACAGTATGATGGCTGCGGAAATGGCAATCATTCGTCTTACGCACGTTGCCGATCTTCCCAGCCCGGAAGAGCTGGTGAAACGTCTGCAAGATGCGCCGACGCCGCCACCCGGCGGCCCGGGCGGCGGTATTCCGAATGGAGGCCAAAGTGTTACTACAACGCATGTGTCGGCCCCTGCGTCATATGCCGCCACGCCACGTGGAAGCGCCGGCGCACCGACGGCTGCTTTGGCCCAAGACACTCAAACCGCGCTGGCGCGGTATCCGACGTTCGACCATGTTGTCGAACTGATCCGTTCTAACCGCGACGTAAAGTTACTGGTCGAAGTCGAGAACGGCATACGCCTTGTTTCATACCAGCCTGGTCGGATCGAGTTCACACCGGCCGATAAAGCACCCTCTGACTTGGCTGCCCGGCTGGGTTCGGCTTTGCAGCGCTGGACTGGAAATCGTTGGGCCGTCTCAATCGTATCGGAGGGAGAGGCCCCTACAATTGCGGAACTTCGCGACACTGCTGACTTAGCCTTGCGTAATCAGGCAGAGCAACACCCGATGGTTCAAGCGGTTCTGGCGCATTTCCCAAAGGCTCGGATCACCAATATTGAAACACCAGAACAAAAGGCAGCCCAAGTCGAGACCGAAGCTCTGCCAGAGGTGGAAGACGAATGGGACCCGTTCGAAGAAGACTAACTTTGACTCGATCAAAGCGGAAAGCCCCACAACGTGTCGCTCATGCTGTGGTTAGGCATGTGACGGAGGAACCTAATGCACTCGACCCCGCTGCACCCCAAATTCGGACTCACTATCCATGACGTCGACCTCAGGGAAGTTGACAAGGGCAATCTTTATCCTGAAATCCGAAGAGCTTTCGAAACGCATTCCGCACTATTGTTTCCGGCGCAATCCCTGACCGATGACGATCATATTCGATTGGGAGAGCTGTTTGGTCCGCTGGAAAACCGCGAAGCAATGGCTGCCGGGCGCGACGTTTCGTTTCACGTTCCCGAGCTTACAAATCAAACCAAGTCTGGCGTACGGGCGAAGGATGATCTCAGATTGCTGGATTTGCAGGCCAACATGTTGTGGCATACCGACAGCACTTTTTTACCGGTGCCTGCCCTTATCAACATTCTGACGGCTCATGTCGTTCCACCCTCTGGCGGGGAAACCGAAATTGCATCGACTCGCGCCGCATGGTCTGAGATGCCCGAGCATTTGAAATCCGTTCTACAGGATGCTGTCATCTGGCACCGCTTGTCACACTCTCGTTCCAAGATATCGACCGATCTTGCCGCATTACCGAACATGACACGTTGGCCCGATCGACCGTGGCGCGCTGTCTGGCCAAACCCAGTAACCGGTGAGGAAGCCTTGTTTATCGCATCGCACGCCTTTGCGATCGAAGGTATGGGCCATGAAGAAAGTCAAGAGATACTGGACGAGGCGATCGCCTTTTGTACGCAGCCTGATTACGTTTACTCGCACAAATGGAATGTGGGCGACGTGCTGATTTGGGACGAGCGCGCTACACTCCACCGAGGGCGCCCCTGGGATTACGGCTATCCACGAACTCTTCGCTCGATATGTTGTTCCGTCACCGATGACGATGGGTTAGACAGGGTGCGCATCGTCTGAGCCCCGCCCTGGGATATTACTGAAGTTGTTGGTGAGGACTTGACAAGGTTCCGTTGCGAAGTTTTGGTTGGATAACAAGAACGCGGTGTGGCAGCGGGTTTAAGATGCGAGTTCCGCAAATTGGCGAAATGGACAGAGTCCGGGCGTGATTTGACCC